>JAHEFC010000141.1 GCA_024640385.1 Sphingobacteriales bacterium | reverse complement strand
TGATATTTTTCAGGATAAAAGCCTTAAAAATCATTTGGCAAGGTTAGGAAGAAATCGGGTAATACCATCGATAGCGGCATGTAATCGCTGCTCATCATTTCCAGAAATGTCTACCCAGGGAACGTCCTGGTTTACGAGGATGTCTTTATACATGAGGTAAAGTGTCTGGCGGGTATCATGATCGGGGTATTCACGAAGTTCATCTTTGGTCCAGGGAAGGTCTGTATTGCAGAGCAGGTAAAGGTCGTAGGGCCTTTTTACAATCTGGTCAATTATATACTGGTGGCATTTACCGAAAACGAATTCACACCAGACCTTCATCACATACATATTGGTATCGATGAAAAAAACGGGTTCGGTAGTCTTCTTTGGATCTTGCTCTGTCCATTCTTTGTGGGCCATGATGGCATATTCATCTTCCATGGCAACCTGCCCTTTAGCGATTGTAAGCAGGTCGTCATAAGTGTATGATGTGCCATAGGTCATCAGGTATTCCCTGGCAAATTCGGGGCACCAGTTCGCGTTATACTGCTGCGAAAGTTCTTCGCAGAGCGTGCTTTTCCCGGTGGATTCGGGGCCGATGACCACTATTCTTTTACATTCCGGATTCCGAATATCGAATTCCGGATTCGATGTTTGGAGCATCATTGATTATTTAATTCGGAATCCGAAATCCGGAATCCGGAATTTGTTTAGCCCGCTTCATCCACTCAACAAGTCCGAATACAGCGAGTATAAGCAAGATAAAATAATACACGCTGGTAAACACATAACCCTTTATAAAATACAGGGGTATGGAGGCAATATTGGTCGCGATCCACCACCACCAGCTTTCCACTTTCTTCCGGGTCATCAGCCACATGCCGGTATAGGCTGATGCTGAGGCAAATGCATCCGCAACTGGAATGGCGCCCGGCGCAAACTCCTTCTGTAAATAATTCAGGGCGAAATAGATCACGAAATAACAGGCAAAGAAGAATGCCAGTTGTTGCAGCCAGAGCCTCCGGTTTGAAAAACTCACATGAAGTATGGTATGATGTTGTTCATCTTTCTTTAACCACCATATCCATCCGTAGATGCTCATGACCGTATAGTAAAAATTGACCGTGGCTTCACCAAACAACTGGCCTTTAAGGCTCAGGTAGATATATATAATGGTATTGATCAGGCCAACGGGATAAACCAGAACATTCTCTTTCCTGGAATAAATAACACTGGCAATGCCCGCCACTACAGCAATGGCTTCGAGCCAGGTGGTTTGTAACAACCCCTGTAAAAATGAATTCCAGAGCTCACCCATATCTTCCAAAAATCAATACAAATATTCACAACAAGAAATTTCATCTTTGCTAAAACTGCAGACGATGAAAATAACTGTATTGGGCGCCGGCATGGTAGGAAGGGCGATGGCGCTGGACCTGGCCTGGAATCACGACGTAACCGTGCTGGACTATAGCGAGGCTAACCTGGCAATATTGCGAAAAAGGAATGATGTGATCAGGACCTTTCATGCGGATCTCAGGCAAAAGGAGTTTTTTTCTGATTGGCTGAAAGATGCTGACCTGGTGCTGATAGCAGTGCCGGGCTTCATGGGATTTGATACTGTAAAAGCCGTAATAGAAACCGGCAGGAACATTGTTGATATTTCCTTCTTCCCCGAAAACGCTCTTGAACTGGACGCCCTGGCCAAAGAAAAAGGGGTGACCGTTATTACAGATTGTGGTGTGGCGCCGGGAATGAGCAACTATATTATTGGAAGATGTAATGAAGAGATGGCGGTGGAATCTTTTGAGATCTATGTAGGAGGACTGCCTAAAACACGCAAAAAACCATTTGAATACAAGGCGCCATTTTCTCCTGTAGATGTGATCGAAGAGTATACCAGGCCTGCAAGGATCATGGAGAACGGGCACATTGTGGTAAAACCGGCCCTGACAGAACTGGAATGGATGGAGTTCGATGAATTGGGGACGTTGGAATCGTTCAATACCGATGGCCTGAGGTCGCTTTTGTTCACGATGCCGCATATCACCAACCAGAAAGAGAAAACGCTGCGGTATCCGGGTCATGTGGACCAGATCATTAGATTAAGAGAGGCTGGTTTTTTCAGTGAATACCCCATTTTGGTCAATGGCCAGGAAATCACTCCTTTGCAGTTCACTTCCCGCATCTTATTCAATGAATGGAAATTAGGGGAAGATGAAGAAGAGCTTACCGTAATGAAAGTAATTGTTAAGGGTAAGAACCGGACGGTTACTTACAGTATGCTTGACCGTTATGATCCGGTTACCAGGATCTCTTCGATGAGTCGCAGTACAGGTTATGTAGCTACGGCCACCATCAATATGCTGGCGGCGGGATTGTTTGATGAGAAGGGGGTTTTCCCGCCGGAGCTGGTGGGGAAACATAAAGCCTGTTTTGATTTTGTACTGCAATACCTGGCGGAGCGTAAAGTGACCTGGACTTGCGTGGAAGAGCAGAGATAGGGGAAGAATAAAGTTTATCGTGGCCTTCAACAGTCGAAAATTAATTGAGCAATACACTATATGAAAAGAATATCCATCTTACTGATCAGTTTTCTCGCTTTCCATTATTCGATGGCCCAGAACTCAATGGCCTTATACCGGAAAGCAGACTCACTGTATAATCTGAAAGAATTTAGCGGCGCGGCGTCAGCGTATACTGATGTTATCAAACTGGGAAGTACAGACCCCGGTATCTATATCAAAGGTGCATCCGCCTGGACGATGGCCAACTCGCCCGACAAGGCTTTTGAACTGCTGGATGCCGCTTCTCAAAACAACAAACTGGTGGGCAGTGACTACAACAATCTTATGGCTGCCAGGGATCTGACTGGTTTGAAATCAGACAAACGCTGGAAGACCGTAGAGCAGAACTTTAAACAGAGGGTGGAGGCCAACAGTTTTCCCCAGCAGGAACTTGTGTACGGGAGAAAGGATGGAATGGGATTGCTGATGACCCAGATCAAACCTAAGGTAAAGCCCAACGGCAGAACAGTGATCAGGGTGTTGGCGGGAAGCTGGTTTTCTTCTCCTGCATGGGTAGAAAGAAATGTATATTATACCAGGAGATATCTTGAGAAAGGATACACCGTGTTCATGGTCGCCGTTGGATCACAGCCCCGGTTTGCCATTCCTGATGAGATCGGGGATCTTAAAAGAGCCGTGAGATATATTCGATATAATGCGAAGCAGCTGGGAGTGGATCCGGATAAGATCGGCATTGAGGGTGGATCTGCCGGAGGACATCTCTCGCTTTGCATTGCAACGGCAGATGACAAGATCGATGCGAATGCGGCTGATCCTGTAGACAGGGTTTCATCAAGGGTGCAGGCAGTGGCAGTATTATTTCCTCCTACAGATTTTTTCAACTGGGGTGCTCCGGGACTTTCCGTGATCAATGTGCGTGATCTGCAAAAGGCGAACAGGGTGTATGGGGCTTTTGATTTTTCCATGTATAACAATGCAACCGCTACCTATGACCGCGTTTCGGATACCACTGCCAGGAATAATATAGGAAAAGAGATCTCACCGATCAATTCCATTTCATCCGACGATCCCCCGGTTTTCATCATTCATGGTGACGCAGATCCTACCGTTCCTTTACAGCAATCCCAGGTGTTTATTGCCCGCCTCAAAGAGGCAGGCGTACCCAATAACTTTATCATAAAAAAAGGTGGCCGCCATAGTGAAGATGACATGATGCCCGAAGTATTGCAGTTTGTGGACTGGTTTGATAAATATCTGAAGTGAATAAAAAAAGGCTGAATTCCCATTCAGCCTTTTACTTTTTATCTGCAATTTTTTATTCTGCTTCTGCAACTACTTCTTCAACCTCAGGGATCATCCTTTTCATCATCTGTTCGATTCCAGCCTTAAGCGTGATCATCGAAGAAGGACAGCCGGAGCAGCTGCCTTGCAACATCAGTGTTACCACCCCATCTTCAAATTTCTTGAACTGTATGGCTCCGCCATCCATTTCAACAGCCGGCTTCACGTAATTCTCCAAAAGTTCTTTAATGCGATGGACCACGTCCCCATCTTCTGAAAGAACGATATCGTCTTTTTTCTGGGTTTCCAGTACCTGGTCTTCATTGATCACCACTTTGCCTTCTTCCAGGTAATCTTTCAGGAACTGGCGGATAGCAGGCTTCACGTCTTCCCAATCCGTATCTGGGGTACGGGTAATGGTTACGAAGTTGCTGGCAATAAACACCGCTTTCACAAAAGGGAAGCCAAACAACTGAACGGCCAAAGGCGAAGGGTTTGCTGAATCGATATCGGGGAAATCGATGCTTTTACCCGGGTAAAGCAGTTTGTTTGCCACAAACTTCATGGTTTCGGGGTTTGGCGTCATTTCTGTGTATATACTGATCACGGGGCTTCCTGTTTGTATCATAATTGTCTTTTTTTATCGAACCCTCCTGGGTATTTTCCTACCTCCAAGGTACCGACCTTGGAGGTAGGGACCTTGGAGGTAGAGTACAAAATTAAGAACAAGCAGGGCTTTTTATTGTTTAACATAGTTAAAGACGGCCGAAGAGGCGATTATTTTCCAAAATCGTAAACCTTAGTATCTTACACCACTAAATCAAACTTATGTTATCACCGAAAATAGAAACTGCACTGAATCAGCAGGTTGTGTTAGAAGCAGAGTCGTCCCAAATCTACCTAGCCATGGCCTCCTGGGCCGAGGTTGAAGGCTATGAAGGGATCAGTAATTTCCTTTTTAAGCATTCCGATGAAGAAAGGATGCATATGCTCAAACTGGTGAAATTCATCAATGAGCGCGGAGGACATGGCATAATTCCAAAACTTGCCCAACCCCCGGCAAAATACAAGGGCATTAAACCCCTGTTCCAGATGGTTCTTGATCATGAGATCCATGTAAGCTCTGAGATCAATAAGCTGGTGGATATCTGCCTTAAAGAAAAAGACTATACCACCCATAATTTCCTCCAGTGGTATGTGAGTGAGCAGATCGAAGAAGAAGCACTTGCACGCAAGATCATGGACAAACTCAAACTGATCGGCGACGATAAGGCAGGTCATTACCTGTTCGATCGTGACCTTTCAAGTATTGCTGCTCCTGCAGGCGGAGGAAAAGAAGGAAAATAAATCAGTAAGTCAGAGAGGAAGAGAGGCGGAGAGAAAGAGAATTCTAACTCTCCGCTTCTCTAATTTTTTGCCATTTCACCAAAGCTCTGCTTAACAGGTGTAACTGTATATCCTGCAGCTCTGAGAAGATTGATCACACCGTCTTTCCCCGGTAAATGTCCTGCCCCAACCGCAAATATCTGCGGACCCTGTTTCATTGCGGCTTCCATAATAGTTATCCAGTTACGATTTCGATCGGCCAGCAGAATATCTTCAAACCCTTTCCACTCAGGCGATTCACTCATTTGGTCTGCCAGTTGCTGAATGTTTTCTTTCTTGTAAGATTCTACCATCTCTTCCATTTGTTTTCTTTGTTCCGGCATGGTGCGTATCATTTCCAGTATCATCTGTGCTTCCACAGAATCCGGGATCTTGTCAAAAACACGCATCTGGTCTTCGATGGTTTCGAGTCCCTTCACTTCTTTTTTTTGTGCCTTGGCCAGTTCTACAAATTTGCCCTCGTAAGATTCAGTGCTGCTGCAGGGAAGTACTTTGGTATAGATAAGACTCATCAGTGTGATAGGCTTCATCCTGTTAAACAGCATCATAGGCATGCCCAATGAGTCTTTCACATAATCAGAAACGATCTTATAATCAGCTGCGCTCATCAGGTCTTTCAGCGTTTTGTCTTTCATCACCACCAGTGTGGCCATCTTGATCATCATCGATGGATCATCCATATCCAGTTCCAGGTAAACATTTTTTGATTCTGAGATCTTTTGCCTTAGTGTGTTGGAGAAAAGAAAATCCTGTTTGCAGATGATGTGAATGGTGCCGTACAGGTAAGATGGAGTGGTCAGGCCTTTTCCTGAAACTGACCATAACAAAGCGTTCTCGACAGCAGGACCTTTATCTTCTTTCTTAACGGTTTTTTTCGACGAACTACAGGAAGCCAGCACAATAAAACCGATCAATAACCACCGCAATGACATAATGAAAATTTTAATGAAGGTACTATTTTGGATAGGAGGAAACGGCATCGTCTTCCATCTGTGAAAGCATTTCCCTGAGCTTCTCAATGTGTTTGCCATACAACTTACGCACGTACCATTTATTGATGTAGTAGAATATAATGGTGACTATCGTTGTTTTGAGCAGGAACATGCTCAATGAATACAAAACGGAAATAGAATCAGAAGGCTGTACAAAGAAAAATTCCCGGCCCTTTGGCATATAGGTGTTTTCGAACCAATAGAAAAATATCAGTACAACAGGAATAAGCGCGGTGCCTGCAATAAGATAGAAGCGGATATATTTTTCAAGCGTATTCAACTGCTTGCTCAGATTGGTTTTTACCTGGCAGGCCATGCACTGCATCTCATTCAGCAGTCGGAATTTTTTAAAATAGTAAATGCAGAAAACCAGGCCAATAAGCAGATAAAGAAGAGAGACAGATGCAAATCTTCCCCCGTAGGCTGCGAAGAAATAGATGATCACCAGGCCATACAATATGATCACGGCAATGAGTTCGATCATAAGATGTCTCTTCATCTTCGCGATGGGTGAATTGGATTTCCTGGCCAGTAATGGCTGAACATCACTAAGCGCCTTTGGGGGCTCCTGCTCCTTCCACATGTCTTTCAATTGTTCAAGTTCCATACTCCATAGTTTGAATGGTTCTTTTAAGTTTCTCTTTGATCCTTGTCATTTTCACGCGCAGGGTGCCCTGCGAGATGCCAAGGATCTCTTCCATTTCCTCATAAGAATTGTCTTCCAGGTAAAGCATAACAACGGCGCGGTCGATCTCAGGTAGCTCCCTGATGGCTTTGTACAGGGAGTTCATTTTTTCCCTTCTGTCACCGTCTTCCTCATGTACGGCATCGGGTAATTGGGCATGATCCATGAACACAAGCTCAGTCCTTTTCTTCCTCAACCCGGAAATAGAAGTGTTTAATGCAATACGGTACATCCAGGTACTGAACTTGGACAAGCCTTTGAAAGATGGCCAGGCTTTCCAGAGCTGGACGATGATCTCCTGGAAAAGGTCTTCACGTTCTTCAGGCTGGCGCGCATACAGGGCGCAGATCTTCACCAGGATACCCCGGTGCTGTTCTACGAGATTCAGAAATTCCTGTTGCGGCCTGGCTTGTGGCATCGTAGGGTTTGTCGCGGCAGTTTCAATAAAGTTACATTTCATCTGCAACGGTATGGCCAGTTCTGCCCGGTTTTTAACGGGCGGCGTCTGTGCTGCACAGGGGCTTGAGAAAATGAAGGTCCTATCTGGCCTAAAAAGTGGCGGGCAAGACTACCCACCGCTGACTCTTTATTAGTTCTAATTGCGATCGGTACGCAAATTTCATGGCATGAGTTTCTATTGTATTTCCTTCAAGTAAGGAAGAATAACATATAGATGTGATTGCGTGATCTGCCTATCCGGTATATGTTTGCCCTAATAAAAGAATCAACAGATGAGATATGTTTACATGGCGTTAATGTTACTGGTATTAGCCACCGGGTGCAAAAAAGACCCATTCGATCCCAAATCCATGCCACAGGCTGACTTTACACTTAAACGGACAAGAACCTTTACCAACGGACAAACCAATACCCAGGTTGAAACTGCACTGAATTTAGATGCTTCGTCAGCCTTCAAGGCAGATTTCCAGGTCAAGGGAGCCAACCTGGTGTTTGATATCGGGGGTAAGAAGATCACCACAGTAGAGCCTACCATCTCTGCTTCGGTGGTGTTTTATAATCAAACAGATCCGATGAAGATCGAAGGCACATATAAACTTCCGGATGATGCAGATAAGGTCAATGTGTTTTTTTGCGATGTAGTTGGCCAGGGCACCGTGTGCGTGGATGAACCCCTTGAGGCTGACATTGTGATCCAGTACGATCCCGTTCTTAAGAAATGGAATGGCAACATCACTAAACTCAGGTATAATATTCCTCCTGGCGCGGATTATACTTTTGAAGAGTGTACGGTGAAGTTTAGTGATATATTATTCAGGCAGTAAATTCCAAATTGTTTGGGCGTTTGATTTCCGTATATTCAAATGAAATTCTTCATTTGAAAAAGGTTACTGCCCCGCTGGTTCTTGCGTTCATTTTATTCGGAATCGCATTGGCAGATATCCTTCGGTGGATCCTGATCTCTACAAGGGTCGAAAATTTTGAGGAAGCAAAACAGGAATTTATCTCATTTTATCCCGGCTGGCTGAAGAATCCCAGTGTATCAGCGTTGCTGCTCATTGTAATGCTTGTTATCGCAGCCATCATATTTCGCAATGAAAGAAAAAAGCAGGGGAGATCCCTGCTTTTGAAAATATTCTTTATCGCGTCAATTATCCTGGCGAGCTGGCTTCTTTTTACATTAATGTAATTCCGTATTCCGGATTGTGAATGTAAGAATCCGGAATACGCAATCCGGAATTCGGAATTTAGATTATGATCCTCAGCTTCGCATAATTCAACATGATCTTTTTCTCGCCATTGTTGTCGAACCGGATGGTAGCAATAGGATTGTGTGCAGCGCCTTCCATCTTGACCACTTCCCCAAACCCGAATTTTTGATGTTCTACTTTCATGCCTGCTTCTAATGCCGTGGTGTCGCTGGGTTTGAAATCGGCGCTGGGAACATGTTCCACTACCTTAGCCGGAGCTTTTGGAGGCATGTATGAAGGCGTTGATTTGGGAGGGGCGCCATAGCGCTGTTCTGCTTCCCAGGCCTGATTGCTGCGGCCGCCACCGGGGGAGGTATTTTGATTTCTCCAGCCACCATGCATCCTGTCGTATGCATTGCCGCCAAAGCCCTGGTTCTTGATGCCCCCGCCCGCAAAGGAACGATCGATGAATTGTTCCGGCAGCTCATCGATGAACCTGGATGGTTCGTTCTGTACCAGGGTGCCGAACTTATATCTTGTATTGGCATAGGTGATCCACAGTCTTTTCTTGGCCCTGGTGATCACAACATAAAACAGCCTTCTTTCTTCTTCCAATTCTTCCCGGGTATTGATGCTCATGGCATTCGGGAAAAGCATTTCTTCTAGTCCTGCGGCAAATACGCAAGAGAATTCCAATCCCTTGGCAGCATGTATGGTCATCAGTTTCACCGTATCTGCATTCGGGTCTTTTTCGTCGGCATCTGTAAGTAAGGTGATCTGCTGAAGATAGGCTCCCAGCGTTTTG
>JAHEFC010000447.1 GCA_024640385.1 Sphingobacteriales bacterium | reverse complement strand
TCGACGGCGAGGTGGTGGTAAGTTTTAATTATTTCGACATTCAGCCCCGATGCATCCGTCCTGATACAGCTGTGTTCAGTTTCTGGATGAAAGACAAAAAAGGAAATAAAAGCGACACGGTACGTACTTCCCCAATCATCATCCTCAGACCCTGATATGATTTGAGAAGCGCATTACTCAGATTATTCATTTATCCCAATTTCTTTATTGCCATAGTAGCAGTAATGATGGCCTGGGAAACCCAGTATCTCAACGGCTTTTCTGACCCTGCATATCTCTGTTTCATCTTCTTCTCCACCCTGCTGAGCTATAGCTTCCATTCCATTGTAAATACGGTGTATACAGATGTTTCACCCAGGCACGATTGGAATGCCCGAAACAGGAAATTCCTGTATCTCTCATTGGTGGTTTCAGCTGTAGTTTGCGGTGCAATATTTATTACTAATTATCTCCACCAGATCTTTCCGTTCGTTGTTGCCGGGCTCCTGACCTTTGTCTATTCAGCCCCCAACATGGAGGGCCGGATCTTTGAATTCATGCGCAGGATCGCCTTTGGTAAAACCATTTTCCTGGCCTTCATGTGGACCTATGCCACCACCATCCTGCCCCTCTGGGCCTATGAACCGGCTTCGGGAGAACTGATCAATGCCTTTGTGGGCAGCAGGTTCTACCTGGTCTATGCTATCTGCATCCTGTTCGACCTGAGGGACCGGGAGGAAGACCGGCAGAAAGGGATCAGGGCTTTGCCCACCATGCTGGCTGATACGCCGGTCCGGGTCTTCTATTTCGGAAGCCTGGCAGTCTCTGCATTCTTCAGTTTCATGTTTTCCTGGCCTTCAATTACGGCGACAACCCTGATACTATTGGCGCCGGTGATCATATCGATGTTGGGTTTCCGGTTTGTGCGGATGAAGGACAAAGAAATTGTATACTTTGTTTACCTGGACGGTCTGATGATGCTCTCGGCCATTTTGCACGCTATCTATCTAATTTCTATTACTTTCGTGTTCGTTTAATTTATGATCATATGGCTAAGAAAATAAAAGAGAAAACAGAGAAGAAAGACAAGAAAGGACCTAAGAAGATCATCACTGACCAGAGTTACGAGTTTCTGAAATCTTATATCAACAATCCATCCCCTACCGGATTTGAATATCCGGGGCAGAAATTATGGCTGGACTATATCAAACCTTTTGTTGATTCGCACTTTACAGATCCCTATGGATCCGCTGTTGGTGTGATCAACCCAGATGCACCTTTCAAAGTGGTCATTGAGGCGCATGCTGACGAGATCAGCTGGTTTGTGAATTATATCTCTCCTGAAGGACTGATCTATGTGAAAAGAAATGGCGGTGTGGATCACCAGATAGCACCCGGTAAAAGGGTATTGATCCATGGCAAAAAAGGCCCTGTAAAAGCTGTATTCGGATGGCCTGCCATCCATACCCGATTGGGAAACGATAAGGAGCCACAACCCAAAGTTGAAAACCTCTGCCTGGATTGCGGGGGACGTAATAAGAAAGAAGTGGATGACCTGGGTATCACCATAGGCTCGGTGGCAACCTATGAAGAAGGATTTGATGAACTCGCATATGGATATATGATCGGCCGCGCTATGGACAACAGGATCGGTGGTTTCATGATCGCTGAAGTGGCCAGGATGTTGAAAGAAAATGGCAAAAAGCTTCCCTTCGGATTATATATCGTGAATGCGGTACAGGAGGAGATCGGTTTGCGGGGAGCAGAGATGATGGCCAGAAGGATAAAACCTGATGTTGCCATTATTACTGACGTAACGCATGACACTACCACACCGATGGTGAATAAGATGATCGAAGGTGACTGTGCTTGCGGGAAAGGCCCCTCCCTGGCATTTGGTCCCGCAGTACATAACAAACTCCTCGCCATTGTGCAGGAAACGGCTGAAAAACATAAGATCCCCGTTCAGCTTCGTACTGTAAGCAGGAGCACGGGCACAGACACGGATTCATTTGCTTATGCGAATGATGGCTGCCCTTCAGTACTGATCTCTATACCGCTCAGGTATATGCATACCACGGTTGAAATGCTCCATCGTGACGATATTGAGAACACCATCAGGCTCATGTACGAAACCGTTTTGACACTCACACCGAAAACCAACTTAAGTTATTTCTCATGATAGGTGAAATGATAAGAAAACCAACAGTTGAAGA
The DNA here is from genome assembly GCA_024640385.1 of Sphingobacteriales bacterium. GTDB lineage: Bacteria > Bacteroidota > Bacteroidia > Chitinophagales > Chitinophagaceae > Pollutibacter. Next base: position 1,154 of record JAHEFC010000447.1, on the reverse strand, counting down.
GATCAAAGAGATCTACAACATGCCCCTGCTGGATCTTATTTTTAAAGCGGCTACAGTTCACCGTGAGTTCCAGGACACAGGTGAAGTACAGGTGTGTACCCTGTTGTCAGTAAAAACAGGAGGGTGCTCGGAAGACTGCGCCTATTGCCCGCAGGCTGCGCGTTATCATACCGATATCACAGTGCAGGCCCTGATGCAGACCAATGATGTTCTGGACTATGCCCGCAAGGCCAAGGCGGCAGGGTCTACACGGTTCTGTATGGGAGCAGCTTGGCGCGAGGTCCGTGACAACCGCGATTTTGACCGCGTGATCGAGTTTGTACAGGAAGTGAATAAGCTGGGTATGGAAGTTTGCTGCACACTGGGCATGCTTACCGAGCAACAGGCTCAGCGACTGGCAGATGCCGGCCTGTACGCATACAATCATAACCTTGATACCTCTAAAGAATATTACGGCGAGATCATTACAACCCGCACATATGAAGACCGTCTTCAAACATTGGATAATGTCAGGAAGGCCGGTGTTTCAGTTTGCTGCGGTGGAATAATCGGATTGGGCGAAACCCATGAGGACCGTATCAATATGCTATACACTCTTTCCAATCTGCCTGAGCATCCGGAATCAGTACCAGTGAATGCATTGGTCCGTGTCAAGGGTACACCGCTGGAAAATAATGACAAGGTGGATATTTGGGATATGGTGAGGATGATCGCTACAGCGAGGATCCTCATGCCGAGAACAATGGTCAGGCTCAGTGCCGGCCGCACGGAAATGAGTATTGCCGAACAGGCACTTTGTTTTATGGCTGGTGCCAATTCCATTTTTGCCGGCGACAAATTACTCACTACTCCAAACCCCAGCTTCGATGAAGACAATGCGATGTTTGAATTGTTGGGACTGAAGGCGAGGAAGGCGTTTAAGTAGCAGGTTGCAGGTAACAGGTTGCAGGTTCCAGGATGCAGGTTCCAGCATACAATTTCCTGCAACCTGTAACCCGTAACCTGCAACCTGATCTAAAAGAGGATGTTTAATCCGAATTGATTTACCCCACTTGAAGCCTGGTACTGGCTTCTCGAGTACCTGATCTGCATCTTTTTCACATTCACACCTGCTCCAAACGATATGCCGGTTAATCCATTGGTGGTATTGTACA
>JAHEFC010000140.1 GCA_024640385.1 Sphingobacteriales bacterium | reverse complement strand
TTCGGGCATTTCAATAAGATGTCGCTCGAAAGTTATCAGCGTGGTATTCTGCAAATGATCGATGATAAAGACTACCTGTATTCAAGCCTTACCAAAGACATTTATTATCTCGGTGTGGTACTGGGCAAGAAATACAGATACCTGAGGTGGAGTTATACCATCTTCATGTGGGGCCTGATCGTTTCGGTCTTTGCTTTTGCCATCGCCATGTTCATCGGCACCATGGGTGGCAAATGACCTATTGGAATTGCTGAACAGATACCGCTTCTTTCATCATCTCCCTGGCTGTTTCTTCAATGCCTTGCGCATCATAACCACATTCACGGTGCAACTCTTTCAGCGTGCCGTGTTCAACCAGCCTGTCCGGTATGCCAAGCATCTTCAGTTCAGCCTGGTAACCATGTTTGGCCATGAATTCGAGAATGGCGGATCCAAATCCTCCTACAACAGTTCCATCTTCAACTGTGATGATCTTGCTATAACGCGAGAATACCTGGTGCAGCAATTCTTCATCAAGTGGCTTAACAAAACGCATATCGTAATGCGCCGGGTTGATGCCATAGGTTTTCAGGTTCCTGATGGCAGCGGCAGCAAAATTTCCGGGATGTCCAAAACTTAATATGGCCAGGGTTTCACCATCTTTCAGTTTACGTCCCTTACCTATCCTGATCTCCTTCATTTCGGTTCTCCACTCGGGCATAACACCTTCTCCGCGCGGATAACGGATCACCATGGGATATGTTTGGGTATCAAGCTGTGAAGTATACATCAGATCTCTCAGTTCTGCTTCATTCATAGGTGCACTAACAACCAGGTTCGGAATACACCTCATGAATGGAATATCATAAGCTCCATGGTGTGTGGGGCCGTCTTCTCCAACCAAGCCTGCACGGTCCAGGCAGAATACTACGGGCAGTTTCTGGATGGCCACATCATGAATTACCATATCATAGGCCCGCTGCATGAAAGATGAATAAATATTGCAGAACACTTTCATCCCCTGAGTGGCCAGGCCCGCGCTCAGTGTTACGGCATGTTGTTCGCAAATACCCACATCGATGGCCCGGTCGGGCATCTTTTCCATCATGAATTTAAGGGATGAGCCTGAAGGCATGGCGGGTGTAATTCCCATGACCTTTGGATTTTTCTCCGCCAGTTCGATCATCGTATGTCCAAATACATCCTGGTATTTAGGAGGTTGTGGGGTATCGTATTTCTTTTTATAGATCTCGCCGGTCACCTTATCAAACAAACCAGGCGCATGCCATTTAGTCTGGTCTTTTTCTGCCAGTGAATAACCTTTTCCTTTCACCGTTATGATATGCAGCAGTTTTGGACCGGGAATGTTCTTCAGGTCTTCCAGGGTGTCTACCAGCTTGGTGATATTATGCCCATCGATCGGTCCGAAATACCTCAACTTCATGGCTTCAAACAGGTTGCTGCTCTGGTTGATAAAGCCTTTAATGGAATGTTCCAGCTTGCTGGCCATTTCACGCGCTACAGGAAGTTTCCCCAGTGCCTTCCATATATCTTCCCTGAACTTATTATAGGTTTGGGAAGTGGTAATATCTGTCAGGTATTCTTTGAGCGCACCCACATTCGGGTCAATGCTCATGCAATTATCGTTCAGGATGATCAGCGTATTGGCATCAGAGACACCTGCATGATTCATCGCTTCAAAGGCGATCCCCGCCGTCATGGCGCCATCACCAATAATAGCAACACATTGCCGGTCGTTTTCCCCCTTCAGTTTAGAAGCTATGGACATGCCCAATGCGGCAGAAATGGAAGTAGAGGAGTGGCCTACCCCAAAACTATCGTACTCACTTTCACTGCGTTTGGGGAATCCACTGAGGCCCCCGTATTTCCTGTTGGAGGGAAAGGCTTCTTTACGGCCGGTAAGTATTTTATGGCCGTATGCCTGGTGGCCAACATCCCATACCAGTTGGTCATAAGGAGTGTTGAACACATAATGCAGGGCAACGGAGAGTTCAACCACGCCCAGGCTGGCACCAAAATGCCCCCCATGAACGCTTACTACGTCAATAATGTACTGCCTCAGCTCGTCACAAACCTGGTGTAGCTGCTCTTTGCTCAGCTTTTTCAGATCTTCCGGTGAGTTTATGTCTTTTAAGAGTATACCCTGATTGAAATCCATGAAATCCAGATTTGTGAATTGACAAAATTACGCAGGCTGTTTGTCAACCTGCGTAAAATACTGGATTTTCTAACAATTAATTGAGCATTATGTTTTAGATCACTGCTTTATCACCCTGAAAGATTCCACATAATTATCCCCGATCTGGGTTCTGAGGAAATAAATACCTGCCGGGATCCTGTCTACAGGGAGCTGCAGGAGGCTGGTTCCGGCCGAAACATTGAATTTCTGGTGCTGTAGCATCTGTCCTGCCGCATTAACCAGTTGGATCTCAACGTTTTCTCTCCTCGTTGTGGAAGCGTAAAGCCTGATCTGGTTGCTGACGGGGTTTCCAGCCAACTTCATTTTGACCGGGCCTTTGATCACATTGATCCTCTTCACTTCTGAATAGGAAGCTTTGTGATCCCTATCCACCATCATCAGCCTGAAATATGTGTATGGGGTATTGCCATTCAGGGTATAAGTAAGATTCTGCATATTGGAGGTCTCACTGTATTTCACATTATCGATCTTTATGAAATCCCTGCCGTTGGTACTACCCTCAAGAACGATGTCGGCCAGTTCGTCGGCACCGCTGATCGAAGCCGTGAACAACAGGTCGTTCATGAATTTATCTGCATCGAAAGAATGAAGCTTATATCCCAGTGTAGAACATGGTCCGATAGCAAAAGTGAAATTCTGGTAACTGCAACTCTGCTTGGGCCCCAGGCTGATGGCATAATATCCATAGGGCAGGCCACTGATCACTACATCTGGTGAGGTATAATCGATACCGGTGGTATATGTATCATTAAATGTGAACTGACCGTCGTTGTCAGAATCATAGGCAAGAATATAATCTACCGGGAACCAGTCTTCAGGACGCGTCTGGTCAACAACGAATCGTGCCGAACCTCCGGTGCAATAAAGGTCTTCAGTAATAAACATGGACATAGTGAATTCATATCTGGCACCTGGCGTATTATTGGTTTCTGATCCCGTTTGTTGGGTGTCTTTCACCCATCCGCAGCCTCCATCCAGTTTTCGGGCAATGGAGTTACCCCTACCCGCAGATTCACCGATGGTCTCATAATTGATGGTCATCAGGTCAAGGTCAAAGGTGAACGAACCGCAACCAGGTGATGCCTTAGTGGTGATCAACGATGAAGTTTCTCCCGGGAACTGCCTGAATATGGCGTCCATTTCCGTGCCGTATGGGGTCAACAACACTACCTGTTCACTGGCAAATCCACCGTCTGTAAAAAAACCATCGCCGAACGCGGGAATTGGTGCATTGGTACAGTTACAGGTGTTCCAGTTCAGGTCAGGTACCACGTTCTTGGTAAAATTTGCACATGGTGCTATCAGGAGCGATTGACCGGCAATGACATAATAATCCCCCGGGTACATGACGGTACCGGCCGGAATGGTAACCGAAAAATCACCGTCGGTGAGCACATAACAACCAATATTGACGGGACCGGGACCCATATTGAATAACTCCACAAACTCAGAAGTAGTGCCACAGGCATTACCCGGCCAGGGCATATATTCATTGATCATAACCCTTCCAGTCTGCGCCTGCATCCTGTCCGGCAGAGCGAACAGTATAACAATCAATAAGATAAGAACATGGGTAGATTTAGCTTTCATAAATTGGATTAAATCAGGGAACGGATTGATTTTATAACGTAAATATTGGCTATAAAATTTTATTGCGCAATGGCAAAAGCACTAGGTATTATTACTAATCGTTGAGCCTTTGGACTATATATTTAACCATTAATCCAAAAAGTTTAAATTGGGGTAACCAATCCATTAGATTTGTTCTCACAGTTATGGCTAATTTTTTACAACGCATCCCTAAATACTGGTTGTTTCAGGCAATTGGCTGGGGAACGTTTGTGCTGACCAATACGTTCTTCGCCATAACATTCGACAGTTTCAATACCTTCTTCATTGGCCGGCTGATGATCTTTGTGATCCTGGGCCTGGTATTCACTCACCTGATGAGAAATACCATCCACAGGTTCAATCTTTTGCAGCGGCCGCTCAATGCGCAAATAGCCGGCTTCCTGATCGTTAACCTGGTTTACGCCGTGGTCATCGGTGTGCTCGATACCTTTCTGACTAAATGGCTTAATATCAGGCTGGACCAGGAAGGTGATGTGAAGCTTTCTTTCCTGGTGATGAGTAATTCATTTTACTCATTTCTTTATCTCTTCATCTGGAACATGATCTATTTTATGTTCCATTACATCAATAAGTCGCGCAAGCAGCAATTCGATACGCTTAAACTGCAGGCCCTTGTAAAAGAGCTTGAATTGAAAACGATCAAATCGCATATCAATCCGCATTTTATTTTCAATGCGCTGAACAGTATCAGGGCATTGATCGATGAAAATCCCTCCCGCGCGAGGGATGCCATTACTGAATTGAGTAATATTCTCAGGAGCAGTATGCAGGCCGAGAACATTGAAACTGTTCCGCTTACGCGTGAACTCGGCATTGTGAGAGATTATCTGGCACTCGAGCATATACGGTTTGAAGACCGACTGAAAGTTGAATATGATATTGATGAAGACACACTGAATCAGCCGGTGCCTTATATGATGTTGCAGACCCTGGTGGAGAACGCGATCAAACACGGGATCAGTAAGAATATAACGGGCGGACTGGTGAAGATCATTTCAGATTTTAAAGACGATCATCACGAACTGATCGTAAGAAATACCGGCAGGCTGAATGGGGGAATTAACAAAGAAGGATTTGGCTTGCAGAGTACTTCCAGCAGGCTTGGCTTGTTGTTTGGACCCGGAGCTGAGTTTGAGATCCACGATATGCCCGGTAATATTGTTGAAGCGAAAGTAAAAATACCGATACAGAACTAACTGGTAAACTTATGTCAAAAAGAGTCATAATTATTGACGACGAAAGGTTAGCAAGAAATGAACTCCGGAAACTACTTATGGAGCATCCTGAAGTTGAAGTTGTGGCCGAGGCAACAAATGCAGCGGAAGGAATCCAGAAGATCGATGAATTGCAGCCTGATCTTATTTTCCTGGATATCCAGATGCCGGGAAAGACCGGATTTGATATGCTGGCAGAACTGGAAAAATCACCCCATGTGATCTTTACCACTGCCTATGATGAATATGCCCTGAAAGCATTTGAAGTGAATGCCCTGGATTATCTCCTCAAGCCTATCGATCCGGGCCGTCTCGCTGATGCCATTCATAAACTGGAGACACTGGAGGAAAAAGAAAACGGTCATGCTGAGCATCCCGCGGTACAGCGAGGCATACTGAGTGATAACGACCAGGTTTTTGTGAAAGATGGTGAACGATGCTGGTTTGTGAAGCTTTCTGATATCAGGCTTTTTGAATCAGTAGGTAACTATGCCAAGGTTTATTTCAGTACCAATAAGCCCCTCATTCTAAAATCGTTGAATGCGCTGGAAGAAAGGCTGGACGAAAAAGTTTTCTTCCGTGCAAACCGAAAGCATATTGTGAATCTTCGCATGATCGAGAAAGTGGAACCTTATTTCAACGGAGGTCTTTTGCTGGAGATCAAAGGCGGCGAGAAAATTGAAGTAAGCCGCAGGCAGGCGGTTAAGTTCAAGGAGATGATGTCGCTATAAAAGATAGTAAGATAGAGAGAGAGAAAGATAGGGAGCCCTTTGATGTAACCTGCACTCTAGAGGCTCCCTATCTCCCTCTCTCTCTATTTTTCTATCTTATGTAAACTTATTCATCACCTTCTCCATCTCGCTCCGGATCTCATCATTAGATAGATTCCCGATACTTCCCTCATGGGTATGCTGCAGTTTTTTTGAAGGATCGAAACTGAATTCTCCTTTCTCGATCCTGTTGCCTACCTCGCGGTATGCATCACGGAATGATAGGCCCTGATTCACCAATTCATTGACCGCTTCCACGCTGAACAGGTATTTGTATTTTTCGTCCATCAGAATCCCTTCTTTCACCTGCAGCCCTTCCAGCATTACCCGCATGAGCCTGATGCACATGACCAGTTCCTGCATGGCAGGGAACAGGATCTCTTTGGTGAGCTGCATCTCGCGATGATAGCCTGAGGGGAGATTGGTGGTGAGCATAGTGAGTTCGTTGGGGACCGACTGGATCCTGTTGCATTTGCCCCTGATCAGTTCAAATACATCGGGATTTTTCTTGTGCGGCATGATGCTGCTGCCAGTGGTAAGATAATCAGGGAAGCTGATGAAACCGAACTGCTGGTTCATATAAAGGCAGCAGTCCATGGAAAGCTTGTTGAGGGTGGCGGCTACAGAACTCAGGGCCATGGACACCAGTTTTTCAGTTTTGCCCCTGCTCATTTGTGCATAGGCGGAGTTCCAGTTCAGTGTCTGGAAGCCGAGCAGTTCGGTGGTCCGTTTGCGGTTCAGGGGGAATGAAGAGCCATAACCAGCGCCACTTCCAAGCGGATTCTTGTTGGCAACAACATAAGCGGCGTGTACCATTTCCATATCGTCCACCAGACTCTCTGCATAGGAGCCCAGCCATAATCCAAAGGAAGAGGGCATGGCCAGCTGCAGGTGTGTATAGCCGGGCAACAGGTGGTCCTTGTATTTTTCACTTGACAACATCAGCAGATCAAAGAGTTGCTTTACCTCGGATTTCAGTTCCATTATTGAAGCCCTGAGGAATAATTTAATATCCACCGCAACCTGGTCGTTCCGGCTCCGTCCGCTATGTATCTTCTTGCCGGCCTCCCCGATCTTTTTGGTGAGCAGGAATTCCACCTGGCTGTGCACGTCTTCAACACCTTCTTCAATAACAAATTCACCTTGCTCAATAAGGGCAGCGATCTCCTTCAATCCTGCAATTGCCAGTGCAGATTCTTCGGGGGTCATGAGGCCGGTTTCGCCCAGCATGGTCACATGCGCAATGGATCCCTGTACATCAAATGCTGCCAGCAGCAGGTCAAACTCACGGTCACGACCAACCGTAAATGTCTCTATCAGTTCAGATACCTTGGTGCTGTCTTTCTGCCAGAGTTTCATTGCTTTGTTTTATTGCGGATATGCGAGTAACCCGGTGATGTTGATATAGAGTTCTATTCCCTGCCTGATCTCATCGATAAAGATAAACTCATCTGCTGTATGGCTGCGGGCTGAATCCCCGGGTCCCAGTTTGAGGGCCGGGCAGGGGATCAGTGCTTTATCGGACGTAGTGGGGGAGCCATACACGGTTCTGCCCAGTTTCTTTCCGGCCACAACCAGCGGGTGGTCTTCATGGATAATGCTGGACCTCATCCTGAAACTCCTGGGCGTACATTCTGCCGCCACATTTTGTTTTATAGTGTTCAGCACCTCTTCAAAACTGTAGCATTCATTGACACGGATATCAGTTACGAAACGGCAGGAGTCCGGGACCACGTTATGGGCTTTGTTATCGGTTTCAATGACCGTTACGGTCATCTTCACCGGGCCCAGCAGGCCTGAGACTTTTGGGAATGAGTAGCTGTTGAACCATTCAATATCTTTTACTGCTTTGGTTATGGCATTTTCGCCTTCATTGCGTGCTGCATGTCCTGAACGGCCTTTGGCAACGCAGTCCAGCACCATAAGGCCCCTTTCTGCAATGGCCATATTGAGCAGTGTAGGTTCGCCCACAATGGCACAGTCAGGAACAGGCAGGTATTTCAGGGTGTATTCTATGCCGTTAGGTCCTGATATCTCTTCTTCGGCAGTGGCTGCGATGGCTATGTTATAAGCCATACCCTCTTTTTCATAGAAATGCAGGAAACATGCGATCAGTGAAACCAGTGCCCCGCCTGCATCATTGCTTCCAAGGCCAAAGAGCTTTCCATCTTTCTCCAGCGGAGTGAAGGGATCGAGGGTGTAACCCTTATTGGGTTTTACCGTATCGTGATGTGAATTCAACAGGAGCGTTGGTTTGGCCGGATCGAAGTGTTTATTGAGGGCGTAGATATTATTGCCTACCCAGCTGTGTTCAACCGATCGCAGGGCAAGGAATTTTGATATGGCGCCCGCAGTGCCATGTTCTTCTTTGGAAAAAGAAGGTATGGAGATCAGCTCTTTCAGCAGAGCTACTGCATTTTCAAATAATTGCTGATGTTCATTCATGTGTCAGTATTGTTCCGGTTCTGCCTTCTGTCAGCGCTTCAAGTTCCTCGGCTTTTCCGATGGTCACTCTGTTCACACCGGACGCAATGGCTGCAAAGGCATTATCCAGTTTTGGTATCATACCTGCAAAGATCTTCTGCTCTTCACGGTATTGTTTGTACAAGGGCATGGTAAGCAGGGGGATCAGGCTGTTCTCATCATTCACATCAGTGAGCACCCCGGTTTTTTCAAAAGAATAGATCAGGTTCACAGCAAAATGCGCAGCCATGGCCGTGGCTATCTCCTGCGCTATGGTGTCAGCATTTGTGTTCAACAGGGAGCCCTGCCCATCATGGGTTACAGGTGCTATCACCACGGTGATATCGTTGTTCAATAATGATAAAAGAAATCCATCATTCACTTTCTTCACGTCGCCCACAAATCCATAATCGATGGAGGAATTCTTTCTTTTCTCAGACAGGATGAGGTTGCCATCAACACCGGTAAGCCCGATGGCATTGGTACCATGCATCTGCAGCGCCGCCACTATATTTTTATTGATCAGTCCTGCATAGACCATGGTGATGATCTTCAGGGTTTCCGCGTCGGTGATCCTTCTTCCATCTACCATCTGTTGGGGTATGTTGAGATCAGCCGCAAGTTTAGTTGCCAGTTTACCGCCCCCATGAACCAGGATCTTCTTTCCTTTCAAAGATGAAAAGGAATAAAGGAAGGCAGCCAGGCGCTGCTCATCGTCTATGATGTTCCCTCCGATCTTGATCACATATAAGGTTTCTTTCTGCATATCAGTTTGATTCAAGTATGGTGCCCAGCACGGCCTGTGCTGCCCAAACACGATTTGACGCTTCAGTGGTGACCAGGGAAGAAGGGCTGTCCAGCACCTCATCACTCAGCTCTACATTCCTGCGGACAGGAAGGCAATGCATGATCTTTGCATGGTTGGTCACACTTAATTTTTCATTGGTGAGCATCCATTTGGGATCGTTGCAATAGATCCTTCCGTAATCAGTATAAGTGCTCCAGTTTTTTACATACACAAAGTCAGCATCTTTCAGGGCAGCCTGCTGATCGTAGATG
>JAHEFC010000446.1 GCA_024640385.1 Sphingobacteriales bacterium | reverse complement strand
GCTGGAAAAATTTCTCCAGGAAATTGCAGTGGAAGGTGCGGGGGTAGCCGGATTTACGATGAAGATCGCTGATAAAAAAGCTTCAAATATGCTGGTGGATGGTAAGCCAATTGATCCGGCAGCAGAATATACACTGGTGTATTCGGATTATAACTATAATAACACCGCGGTACTCAAAGGCTCAAAAATAAAAATGACGAATTACCTGGTCAGGGATGCCATAGAAGATTATGTTAAGAAAATGAAACAAAAAGGCAGTCCTGTTGGGGAACAACTGGAAAACAGATTGTATGTCGGCAACTAGAAGAGATTTTATAAGATCTGCAGCGCTGACCGGGGCATCGTTCCTGGCCTCAGGTCCATTATCATTTGCAACAGAAAATAAAAGCAGCAAACTGACCATTCTTCATACGAATGATGTACATAGCAGGCTTGATCCATTTACTGATGGAAATTACAAAGGCAAAGGAGGTATAGCTGCAAGGGCTCAGTTGGTGAGGGAGATACGGAGCAGGGAAGAGCATGTATTGCTGCTGGATGCCGGAGATATGTTCCAGGGCACTCCATATTTCAATCTGTATAAGGGTGAGCCAGAGATCAGGGCGATGAGCATGATGGGTTACGATGCGGGTACCATAGGCAATCATGATTATGATGCGGGGATAGAAAACCTGGCCAATCAGCTCAGGTCTCATGCTAAATTTCCCATCATCATCTGTAATTATGATTACAGTGGAACACCCATGGAGAATAATTATCATCCGTACCAGGTTATAAAAAAAGGTGATTTGCGGATCGGCATCACTGGTGTTGGTATTGAGATGAAAGGACTTGTTGGAGAAGGGCTTTACGGTAATACCAAATACCTGGATCCGGTGAAATGTGCAACAGAGACCGCGTCCTACCTTAAAGACAAAAAGAAATGTGATATGGTGATCTGTTTGTCGCATTTGGGTGATAAGTATGATGATGATAAGGTGAGTGATGAAGTGCTGGCGCAGCGTAGCAGGAATATTGATCTGATCATTGGTGCACATACCCACAGGTTTTTTGAGAAGCCAAGGGTCTATGATAATGAAGCGGGTGAAAAAGTGATCGTAAACCAGGTAGGTTGGGCAGGAATTCAGCTGGGGAGACTGGACTACGAATTCAGCCGCGGCAGGAAAAAAATGTCGCAGAATTCGCAGCTCGTCATAGCTGAAAAAAAACTATAATAAAAAATTTTTTATTCACTTTTTGCTGTTCTATATTCGCTACCCTTTTTGAAAAAAAACAGTCAAAATATTTTTTCAAAAAACGGGGAACTAAGTCCGAAAAAAAAAGTATTTTCAAGAACGATGATGCAGAAGGCTCATAAACATCTTACCTCAAAATTCCGACAACGATCCTGGTTTATCCACAAGCCGGAGTCCACGGAAAAAGAAACCAACCTTTGACAGATCACTTGAATTATTTTTTCTTACCAACCCTATGAAATCCGACGGACAATCAACTAGAACACTAAAGAATTAATTGCTTAAGGAAGAATGGAGAAAACTCACGATAAAGTCTGGAACAGTTGCTTGGATATCATAAAAGACATCGTTGAGTGGCAACATTATAAAACATGGTTCGAGCCCATCAGACCCGTAGCTCTGAAAGATAAAGTTCTGACCATTCAGGTACCCAGCCAGTTCTTCTTCGAATACCTCGAAGAGCATTACGTGAACCTGCTGGCTAAAACCTTGAAGAGGGAACTGGGAAAAGAGGCGAGGTTGGAATACAGGATCATGGTGGACAGTGGCAATGGCAAGGATAAGCCGCTCACAATGGATATCCCGGGAAACGGATATAAAACATTTAATAATAATGAAATGGATTTTCCGCTGGTCATCAACAACCCGGTAAAAAATCCCTTCGTTATTCCTGGCCTGAAGAAAATGCAGATCGATTCCCAGCTGAATCCGATCTATACGTTTGATATGTTTGTTGAGGGCGACTGTAACCGAGTGTCCCGCAGGGCCGGTAAAACGGTGGCAGAAAAGCCGGGCGCAACTTCTTTCAATCCCCTGGTCATTTATGGTGGAGTAGGTTTGGGTAAAACGCATCTGGCGCAGGCCATTGGCAATGATGTGAAAAGGGTACACCCTAATAAAGTGGTGTTATATGTGAGTTCGGAGAAATTCATTAACCAGTTCCAGGATCATAGCCGCAATAATGCCATTAACGACTTCATACATTTCTATCAACTCATTGATGTACTGATCATTGACGATGTGCAGTTCTTCAACCGGGCTGAAAAATCACAGGATGCATTCTTTGCCATCTTTAATCACCTGCACCAGTCTGGTAAGCAGCTGATCCTTACATCGGACAAACCGCCTAAGGACCTTGAAGGTGTACAGGAAAGGTTGCTCAGTCGTTTCCGCTGGGGCTTAAGTGCTGATATCCAGGTGCCTGACTATGAGACCAGGATCGAGATCCTGGAGAAGAAGATGCGTAATGATGGGCTTGAGATGCCCAAAGAAGTGGTGAAGTATATTGCTTATAATATTCAGAGCAATGTGCGGGAGCTGGAAGGGGCATTAATATCTCTTTTGGCACAATCTTCGCTTAACAAGCGTGAAATAGACCTTGATTTGGCTAAAAAAGTACTCCGGAATTTTGTGAAAACATCATCCAAGGAGATCACGATCGATACCATACAGAAGATGGTGTGTGATTACTTTGATGTACCGTACGATAAACTCCTGCAGAAAACGCGTAAGCGCGAGATCGTGCAGGCGCGCCAGATCACTATGTACCTGGCCAAGATCTTCACCAAGAACTCATTGAAAACGATCGGTGAACATTTTGGAGGCCGGGATCACACAACGGTGATACATTCCTGCCAGACTGTAAAAGATCTGATGGATACCGATAATATGTTCAGGGAAAGTGTGATGGAACTGCAGCAGAAAGTCCAGCTTGCTGCGATGTGACGAAACCAAGTCAAAACAAAAGATATAGATCCCGCCCATGCGGGATTTTTTTTGCCTATGACAGCAAAGTCAATAAAAATAACGGGTAGGGTCCAGGGTGTCAATTTCCGGTATTATACAAAACAGGAGGCGTTGAAGCTTGGCATCCATGGTACGGTGATGAACCTGGACGATGGATCGGTGCTGGTGAGGGCGGAAGGGGAGCCGGAACAGATGGAAGTCTTTATCAATTGGTGCAGAACGGGGCCGTCCAGGGCCAGGGTGGATGGGCTGGAGATCAACGAAGTACCGGTAGAAGGATATACCGGATTTGTAATTCTGAGATGATTGAATGAAATTTTGGAGGTTGGCATCATGTTCATTATTTTTGCCCCCCTTTCTTCAGCTAGCCGGTGAGGTGGA
>JAHEFC010000139.1 GCA_024640385.1 Sphingobacteriales bacterium | reverse complement strand
CTATTCCTGGCGGGGTTCTTTTGCCATCTTGATATCCAACAGGTGTACCAATCGCCGGAGATTGGATTTGAATTTTGGATGTCCGCATTTACCATCAGTAAAATGAAAACTAATGATCACCATTACGATCGCCATGTGAAGTTCCGATCTTGTTTTAAGTCTTATTTTTAAGGCAGATCAAATCTTTAACATGCAGTACAAAATATCAACCCTCATTGTCCTTGCTTCCCTGCTATTCTTTTCTGTCATTGAAACAGGATGCGGAAACGGTAAGCAGTCGTCCAACGGCGAAGCTAAAGCTGAAGAAAATTATACTACCTACTGTGCCAGTTGCCATGGTGAGAAAATGATCGCCTTCACTGACCGTGAATGGAAACATGGAAGTTCAGATTCGGCGCTTTATGCCTCCATAAGTCATACCTGGGCCAAAGAAGTCAGGTCGTTCGATTCGGCACTCAGCGACCAGGATAAAAAGGACCTGGTTGCCTATATCCAGACAGGGATCAAAAATGCCAATAAGTATATTCTGAAAGGGGATCCCACTTCCAATATATTCAAAACAGATTCGCTGACGTTAAGGCTGGATACGGTATTCGGCGGAGTGCAGGTTCCCTGGTCAATGGCCTTCCTGCCCGGTGACCAGATGCTGATCACGGAAAGAGGCGGAAAGCTATACCTGGTGCAGCCTGGTAAAGAGAAACAGGAGGTCAGGGGGGTTCCTGAAGTGGTTGCAGAAGGGCAGGGCGGTTTATTTGATGTAAAGATCGACCCTGCCTACCCAACCAATAAACTGATTTACCTGTCTTTTGCGAAAGGTGTGAAGTCGGATTCCGGTGTTGTAACAACAACCGCAGTGGTGAGTGCGAAATTTGATGGTCAAACATTAACTGATGTAAAAGAGATATTTGTAGCCCAACCTTATCAGAAAACCAGGCATCATTATGGAGGCAGGCTTGAATTTGGAAGAGATGGATTTCTGTATGTAACAGTAGGAGACAGGGGTAAAGAGTTCGATAATCCACAGAGCCTGCAGAACGATGCAGGTAAAGTGCACCGGATCAAAACGGATGGTACGGCTCCCGCAGACAATCCAAACGCCGGAGTGGGTGGCAACAAGCCTACGGTGTTTTCCTATGGGCACAGAAATCCGCAGGGCATGGCCATCAATCCTGTAACGGGTGATATCTGGGAAACTGAACACGGGCCGAGGGGAGGAGATGAGATCAACCTGATCGGGAAAGGAAAGAATTATGGATGGCCTGTGATCACCTGGGGTATCAACTATGATGCTAAAGTGATCTCGCACCATGGTGCCAGGGAAGGAATGGAACAACCATTGTTGTACTGGATCCCTTCAATCGCTCCGTCAGGTATGGCCTTCATGCAGGGCGATAAGTACAAGGGCTGGGCAAATACCTTATTGGTTGGGTCACTGCGTTTCCGGTTTCTGAACCTTTGTTACCTGGACGGAAATAAAGTAGTAAAGGAAGAAGCGATTTTAAGGAATATCGGCAGGGTCAGGGATGTGAGAATGGGACCGGATGGATTTGTTTATGTGGCAGTTGAATCCCCTGGATTTGTATTTAAGCTGGTTCCTGTAAACTAAAACTATCTATATGGACAGAAAAGAGTTCCTTGCTCAATTGGGATTGACCAGCGCTGCTATATTCATGGGCACCTGCCTGGGTGGTTGTTCAAAAGATGATGGAGGAGGTGGTACTACAACAGTTCCTCCGGCACCTACCGGAGTTGATTTCACCATCAACCTGGCAGATGCTGCAAATGGTGATCTGGCCAATCCCGGCGGTTACATATATAAGAGCGGGATCATTATAGCGAGGACTCTGGCTGACACTTATATTGCGGTATCACAGGCTTGCACACACCAGGGCTTCACTGTAGTGTTTGAAGGAAACAATAACCGGTTCTATTGCAGCAACCATGGCTCAACATTTTCCACCACAGGATCTGTGACTGGCGGACCTGCCGGCTCAGCTTTGACCAAATACAACACAGCCTTAACAGGAACTAGTTTGAGGGTTTATTCATAATAAGTGACACGGTAAAATTCAATCTGTATTGAAGATCAAAAGGTTGAGCTCCCAACCTTGTTGGTGATTAAAACCGGCAATGAGGTGAAAGTGGAGCTCTTTGTTGTGTTCTGACAGCATTTCTGCGTATTTTAGTTGCAATGAAGCAACCCTTGGAAAAGAACTGGGACTGGGAGATCAGTTCCGAAACTTCAAATTGGAGCTGGGATCTCAAGAGCCTGCTTTCATACCGGCACCTGCTGGCCAGCCTGGTCAGGAAGGAATTCCTGCTAAATTATCAGCAAACCGTTCTCGGTCCCGGATGGATCCTGGTACAACCGCTGCTTACACTTGTTACCTATGTGCTGGTATTTGGCATGCTGATCCGCATTCCTACCGGTGAAGGCGTTCCGCCCGTTCTTTTTTACCTGTCAGGCATCGTACTCTGGAATTTTTTCAACGAAAGTTTTGGTACCACGTCCAGAACTTTCCGTGAATACATCCATATTTTCACTAAAGTCTATTTTCCCCGCATTATCATTCCCCTGGCCACGATAAGTACGCAGTTCATGCGTTTCCTGGTGCAGTTGATTTTATTGGTGCTTATACTTCTTTACTATATTATTTTCCGGGGCTACGTAATTCATTGGCATTGGGCCCTGGCAGGCGTTCCTTTGGCTGTAGCCGGTGTTGGATTGATCAGTTTGGGTATGGGTCTGATATTTTCTGTGCTCACGGCAAAATACCGCGACATCGTGAATATTGTTGATGTGGGGATCAGGTTGTTGTTTTTTGTTACTCCGGTTGTATATCCGCTGGCCCTGGTGCGGGAAGAGCTCAGGTGGATCGTAAAGCTGAATCCGCTTACACCATTTTTTGAACTTTTTCGTTTGGGAGTATTGGGACAGGGCACCGTACAAACAGCGGATCTTGTTTACAGCTTCAGTTTCATGTTGGTAACATTTCTGGTTTCAGTTTATATGTTCAATAAACAGGGAAGCAAACTAATTGATGTAGTCTGATGCAGGATACGGTCATATCGATTGAGAATATTTCCAAACAATACCGGTTGGGGACCATTGGTACAGGTTCATTACGCCAGGATCTGCAGGTGTTCTGGAAAAAGAATATCCTGCGCCAGGATCCCGATTTTTTTAAAGGCCTGCATGCCGCTGATTATATCTGGGCACTGGATGATGTGAGTTTCGATGTGAAGCAGGGTGAGGCCGTTGGTATAATCGGTGCAAACGGGTCAGGCAAATCTACCCTGCTTAAGATCATCTCCCGGATTGTTCAGCCAACATCCGGAAAAGTAAAAGGACGTGGAAAGATCAGCAGTATTCTTGAAGTGGGAACAGGATTTCATTACGAATTATCGGGCCGTGAGAATATATATATGAGCGGGTATACACTGGGTATGCAGAAACAGGAGATCCAGAAGAAATTCGATGAGATCGTAGCCTTTTCAGGGATAGAAAAATTCCTTGATACCCCCGTTAAAAGGTATTCATCGGGCATGTATGTTCGCCTGGCTTTTGCAGTTGCAGCACATCTTGAACCGGATATCCTTATCGTTGACGAAGTACTTGCCGTGGGTGATGCCGATTTTCAGAAAAAATGCATGGGGAAAATGCAGGCCAGTTCAGCTGCGGATGGAAGAACAATTCTTTTTGTAAGCCATAATCTCCAGGCCGTTGAAAATCTTTGCAACAGGGCGATCTGGCTTAACAAAGGCAAGATCGCAGATATCGGCAATACAGGCGCGGTGGTAAGGTCTTACCTGGCCAGTACCAAAACAGACCTGACGGGTTCGCATTGGGAGGATCCCGATACTGCTCCTGGCAATGAATGGGTACGGATGAAAAGGATCACTGCAAGAGCTGGTGGTAACGAACCATTTATAACAGTCAAAACTCCGGTGATCATTGAAGCGGAATTGTATTCTTATGTGAACGATGGTGACCTGAATGTGAATATCGAATTGCTGTCGCCCTCGGGGGAAAGCATTTTTAATATTGGCTGTCACAGCATAAAGGCGGAGAAAGCCATACTCGCCCTGCAGGTGACCATCCCTGCCGATCTCCTGAATAATACCAGCTATGGTATATCGTTAACAGTAGTAAAGAACTACTCACAGGCTCTGCATGAATTTTATAACTGCCTGAGTTTTGAAGTGGAAGATGTTCGTGAAGGCATGTACTATTATGGTGTATGGCCCGGACTGATCCGGCCTTCTATTGATGCATTGTTTTACGTAAAGGAGAGTTTTTAATATGGCCACCGCCGTAATTGATCTTGATATCTGCGGACTGCCCCCGGTATTGGAAAACCTGGAGAAATACAGTGCCGCATTCCTGTTGTTCCGGCACAAGGGTTGCCCTGTTGGAACCCTGACCCTGCCGGTAACAGAGGGCAAGCTGCATATTGACCAATATGCCAACGAGATCATTGCAGCCACGATGAAATATTTGTGGAAACGCAGGGTCCAGGAACATCTTGACTACCAGGAACAGGAAACATCGGTAAAATTACCCAAGGCCACCATTGCCATCTGTACCCGTGATCGCACTGACGACCTTCGCAGATGTCTTGACGCACTCATACAGTTACCGGATGATGCGCAGGAGATATTGGTCATTGATAACTGTCCTTCCAATAACGATACGCTTGAGCTGGTCAGGGAATATCCCGGTATAAGATATGTGCGGGAACCCAGGCCCGGATTGAATATTGCCCGTAACAGGGCGCTGAAAGAAGCCCGGCATGAGGTTGTTGCTTTTACTGACGACGATGCAGTTCCGGATAAAAACTGGCTTAGGGCATTATTAAAAAACTTTACGCGTGAACGGGTGGTTTGTGTTACCGGTATAACCATGCCGCTGGAACTTGAAACAGCCGGACAGGAGGCATTCGAAAAATATAATCCATTTAATAAGGGGTTCACGCGGAAGATCTATGATTCGCTGCACGATCCACTGTCCACAGGAAATGTTGGTGCAGGTGCGAATATGTCGTTCCGAAAGTCAGTGATCGATCTCGTCGGGGAGTTTGATGAGGCCCTCGATGCGGGTACTGTTACCCAATCAGGAGGTGACCACGAATATTTCACCAGGATACTCAGGGCCGGTTATTATATAATCTATGAGCCTGAAGCACTCAACTGGCACCGCCACCGGAAAACCATGGAAGAGACCAGGAAGGCGATCTATGGTTATGGTGTTGGCGTGTATGCCTACTGGACCAAGCTGTTCTGGTACGATAAGGAATTTACCGTGATCCGTTATCCCTGGGGATGGTTCTGGTACGATCAGGTCAGGAAGCTTGCAAGAGCCATCCGGAAAAAGCCGGGACATCAGCCGCTGTCTCTCGTGATGGCCGAACTGAAAGGATGCCTCAACGGACCGGGAGCATATTTTAAAGCCCGGAGAATCGCAAAAAAAAATGCAGGACTATGATGCAGCGGCGAAAAATATCCATTATAACACCAACGCATAACCGAAGAGAATCGCTGGAGCGTTTGCTGGATGCTGTATCAAAGCAGGATTTCCCCATGGAAGATATTGAGGTGATCGTGGTATGTGACGGATGCCATGATGATACGGTACCCTTTCTTAAAGCCTGTTCACCTCCTTTTCGGTTGCAATATATTGAACTGCCCGGGCTTGGAGCCTCTAATGCCCGCAACCGGGGCGCAGCCCTGGCAGGCGGAGACCATTTCATATTTCTTGATGATGACATAGAACCTTCGCCGGGACTTGTACGGGCATTTGTTGATGCCTGTGACAGTGAAGACGGCGTTGTAGTTGGCTACCTGCCGATGGAGCTTAAAAAAAATGCAGGCTTCTATCAGATCTTACTCACCCGCTGGTGGGAAGAGAAATATCACGATATGGGCACGCGGGGCTACAGGCACAATTTTGAAGACCTGTTGAGCGGTAATTTTTCCCTGCACGCCTCACTGTTCAGAAAACAGGGAGGTTTCAACGCTTCATTTCGATGCCGCGAGGATTATGAATTAGGGTACCGATTGATCAATGCCGGAGCCAGGTTCAGTTTCTGCAAACAAGCCTGGGGTTACCACAGGGATGAGGTCACCAATGAAACGAGGTCGCACAAAAGAAAAAGGCTTGAAGGATATTGGGATGTGGAGTTTGCAAAACTGCACCCTTCCGCCATTCCCTGTTTAAGACTGGCTGAAATGAAAGATCCGGGAAGGGGCAAGAGATTAAAAATGTTCATGGCTTTCCATCTTCCTTTTTTGACTGACGCATTGGCGAATGCGGGTGCCATGATAATGATCCTGATCGAAAAACTCAGTATGCGAAAATTATGGATCGGGATGGATAAGAAACTCCATGCCTACTGGTATATGAGGGGTGTCGGGGACAATGCGAAAACTTCCGCCGGAGTCAGTGCATTGTTCAAGGATATCGGCGAACCGCCGCCAGTAGATCATGAGATCGATCTGGCAGGTGGAATTGAAAAAGCAGCACAGGAACTCAGTGCTTTAAAGACCCGTGGTGTTCATCTCCGTTATTATTCAACCCCCATTGCAACTATTCGTTGCCGGCCCGGTGATATGGCTCTGGATGCCCACGACCTTCAGTCACTACTTGCTAACCGCTATGCGTGGGAGTATTATGAGGCCATGATCCTGAACAGCAATGAAAAAAATAAAAACCCTTCAGCATGAGCAGGCCGGTGAAAATTGCAGAAGCAGATATTTCCTTAAAGGACCTGGTCATCCATGATGAGGGCAGGTATGAATCGGCCTATGTCTTGATTCGTTCCGGTGAAGAGGTCATGAAAATGATGAGGATTCCTTTCAAAAATGGATTGATAAACAGGGATCAACTGGTCAATGCGGGGCGGCACCATATCAGTTATAAACTGGCGCTTGACGATCTTAAACAATATACGGGCATCCCGGCCGGGAACAATTCATTTAACACCAGGATATCTGTAGTTGTATGTACAAGAAACCGGACCGATCTGTTGAAGGGCTGCCTGGTTGCACTGCAGAATCTGGATTTCCCCGATTATGAGATCCTTGTTGTGGACAATGCACCTGATAATGATGACACCCAAAAGCTTGCTGAAATATTTGGCGTACGATATGTCAGAGAAGATAAACCCGGGCTGGACAGGGCAAGAAACAGGGGCATCCGGGAATCTTCCCATCCAATCATTGCATTTACTGACGATGACGCGCGTCCGGACAGGAATTGGTTAAAAGCGATTGCGGTAAATTTTAATGACAAACGTGTTGTATCCGTAACGGGATTTGTTGCGCCGGCTGAGCTGGAAACCCATGCCCAGCAATTATTCGAATGGAGTTACGGTGGAATGGGTCATGGGTATTTAAAGAAGACTTTCAACGGCGAAAAGATGAGCAGCCGCTGGAAACTTGCAGCAAGTGCATTTGGTGTTGGGGCTAATATGGCTTTTCGGAGAAATTGGTTCGAAAAAGCCGGTTATTTCGATCCCGCACTGGATGTTGGTACGCCAAGTTCAGGAGGTGGTGATATTGAAATGTTCCACCGTGTGGTGGCGAATAATGGAGTACTGGTATATGATCCCAATGTACTTGTCTGGCATCTGCACCGGCAGGGTATGGAGGCATTGAACAAACAGGTTTTCAATAATGGCAGGAGTTTTGTCTGTTATCTGTTTACCTGTTACAGGAACAGAACTGCAGGTGCAGGAACCCTGCTCGCCTTTTTCCTGCGCGACTGGTTATTTAACTGGCATATAAAAAACATTCTATTCGGGGGAGGGAAAATATCCAGGCGTTTACTATTAACTGAATTAAAGGGTATGGTGACCGGTCCTGCAGCATATTTTAGTTCCCGTCGTTCTGCTCAACAAATAGATCAGGAATGAATTTTTCTGTGATCATACCCGCTTATAATGCGTCTGAAACAATTTCCGAAACACTGGATTCAGTAATTGCCCAAACCAATGGCGATTGGGAAATTGTGATCGTTGACGATGGTTCCAACGATGCAACTGCATCTGTTGCGCATGACTATTGCAGCAGGGATCCAAGGCTCTCGTTGGTGAGGCAGTCGAATAAGGGATTAAGTGAGGCCCGCAATACCGGTATCGCGGCAGCAAAATATAGGTACCTGCTTTTCCTTGATGCAGACGACTGGATCGCTCCCGTCTATTTTGAAAGGTTCAAAGAACTGTTTGAGGAAGATCCGGGCATTGATGCAGTAGTCTGCGGATGGCAGTTTATGCTGGAAAATGGAACTGCTGCGGATATAAGATTCCCTCCGGCAGAGGAAGATATGTTTCCCTATTTTTCCCATACCTGTTCTTTTGTTGTGCATGCCTGTGTGATCGATCGTAAACTGATCGGGAACGCAGGCGTTTTTGACAGTAAGGTTGGTTATGTGGAAGACTGGGATTTCTGGCAACGGGTGTCGCGAACCGGCGCACGTTTCAGGCTGTTAAGGGAAACACTTGCTTATTACAGAATGCGAAAAGGGTCTTTGTCCAGGAAGGTCTATCAGTCGTTCCGGGATGCTTATAAAATGATCGAACAGGGTTATTCAGAAGATAAGCGGGTCAGTTATCCGGTTGACAAATACAAATATGGAATGCCCGATGGAAAGAAGGCAGAGCACCAGGCCTGGCTATATTGCTGGTATGCCGGTCTCTGTATTGGAGTGGGGGAAGAACCTGAAGGCCTGGGCAAGCCTGATCTGAATGGATTTGATCCCGACCCCGCGCAATTGGCGGTATTTATTTTCGAAGCCGTCTATCGCGGAGGCTGTTTCCATCCTGCTGATTGGTTGGATTTTTACAGGCAGCACAAGGATTCAGTAAATGGGCTGTTTTCTCTTCTTGAAAAAGAATCCGGGAATTATTCGGTTATACGTGACAGTAAACTTGAACTTTTCAGCATGATAGCCCGCCAACTGGACCAGGATGAGCCGGTAACCGTGGGTGATGTTTTATATCTGCCCCTGGAAGTTACAGACCGGATTCCAGACCTCAGTACCTCAGCTGTCAAAGTGCTTATTCATGTCAAACTGGAAGGTGAAAAGCTCGGAAAGCTGGAATTATTGACAGGAGATGGGTTGATTTCTGCATCTGGTATCAGGCAGGCCATCAGCGATAAATGGTCGTGGAATATCATTACCTGCTACCTCAGGCATAAAGGGATTTCAGAAGAGAATTTGCAGGGAACCAGGGGTTGGGAGTTGTTTTTAAGAGAATTCTGGGGGCTGGATTGGCCGGAGCCTGCATTTTATGATGAGTCATATGTTGATAATCGTAGATATGAAATTGTAGACTGGAAACC
>JAHEFC010000138.1 GCA_024640385.1 Sphingobacteriales bacterium | reverse complement strand
TAACGGGGCTCCCATCTTTGACCATTTCGGCATCACCAAGCAGGTGAAGGCTGCATTCGGTAAAACAGTGAACCTGCCCAGCGGGGCCTACCTGATCATTGAACATACCGAAGCCCTGCATGTGATCGATGTGAACAGCGGATATAAAAGTGTAGGCAATAACCAGGAAGAAAATGCTTTGCAGACCAACCTGGAAGCAGCCGAAGAGATCGCCCGCCAGTTAAGGCTGCGTGATATCGGCGGTATCATCGTGGTGGATTTCATCGATATGAAATTCCCAGAAAACAAGCGCAAGCTTGTGGAGGCTATGGAAGGGTTCATGAAAACAGACAGGTCTAAACACGCCGTGCTGCCCATTTCCAAATTCGGACTGATGCAGATCACCCGTCAGCGGATGAAGCCGGAGATGACCATCAACACCCAGGAGATGTGCCCATCCTGCCAGGGAACCGGCAAGATCTCCTCTGCATTGATATTGGAAGATGAGATAGAAAAGAACATCAGCTATCTCACTATGCAAAAACACAAAACACTGGTAGTGGCTGTGCATCCTATCATGCATGCCTACCTGACAAAAGGAATATTCTTCAATATCCGCCGCAAGTGGAGCTGGAAGTACAAGCTCAAACTTGAAATAAAAGCCAACAATACTTACCATCTTACCGAGTTCCATTTCTACGATAATAACGGCGAAGAGATCAAACTCTGATTAGTGTGATAGCCGGTTAGTGTGTTAGCCGGTTAGTGCAGGAGATAAGTGTGATAGAGATCATTTTATTTGGCCATGCAGGAGAAACTTCTAAAAATTTTACAGAAGATAGAAAAGCCAGGTGGCGACGCAAGACCATTGATTTTTGAATCACCAGCGCAGTACGACGATGTTTATGATATTGAACAGCAACTGAATTACATGATACCTGCTGAATTCAAAAATGTCTTATTGACTTTGTGTTCTCATTGTGAGTTCAAGTGGTTTCTTCCTAGAGATTTTATACTGCCATATGACCTTAAAGAGATCTTTCGCGGCGAACTTCATTGGGGAATGGACTTAATTATAGATTTCAACCTGGATAAAGACGAATGGATCAGTGAAGTTTTTCAGGATCCGGATAACGAATATGACAAGGTTTGGCATAACAAGTTCGTTTTTCAGGAAGTTGGAAATGGTGATTATATTTCCATTGACCTTTCACCCGACACCTATGGTAAAATCATTTACCTGAGCCATGACGACGGTGAAGGACATGGATACGTCATGGCAAACTCCTTTTCTGAACTTCTGGCCAATTGGACCCAATTAGGATGCGTGGGTGGTGAAGATTGGCAATGGCTGCCTTTTTGTGAAAACAAAACAAGTGGTATTGACCCAAATTGTTCGAAAGCTTTAGTTTGGCGGCAAACGATCGAATTGACATAAACGGACATCGGAATCCGACTGAACAAAAATAGATCTGTCTCCCCAGAAACCAGGTTTTACCGGATTCTGCATAAAAAGAGCCCCTTCCCGGGGCTCTTACTTATTTATCTATTGCACTAACCGGCTAACACATTAACCGGCTACCACACTAATCAGTTCCGGCTCCTTCCACCCAGAAAAATGAGAATATACTGCACAAGGGTAACCAGCGATGCCAAAGCGGCAACCACATAGGTAGCGGCGGCCCATTTCAGGGCATCTTTGGCCTTGGGAAACTCCGTAGCCGTAGTTATTCCTGTATTTTGGAGCCAAACCAGGGCCCGGCGGGAGGCGTCAAATTCAACAGGGAGGGTAATGATACTGAAAACGGTGGTCATGGCGAAAAGTCCGATACCTACCAGCAATAATGACGGAAATACGTTGATCAGCAGGATTCCCGCTAAAAGGATCCACTGGACCATCATGGAGCTGAACTGGACCACCGGCACCAGCCTGCTCCTAAGCATCAGCCAGGTATAGGCTGTGGCATGCTGAACGGCATGGCCGCATTCATGGGCAGCTACGGCCGCAGCAGCGATATGCCGGCCCTCATAAACCTCAGGGCTCAGGTTAACCGTCTTGTTCATGGGATTATAGTGGTCTGACAGGAACCCCTGGACGGAGGTCACCTGCACATCATATATACCATTTTCTTTAAGC
The DNA here is from genome assembly GCA_024640385.1 of Sphingobacteriales bacterium. Classification (GTDB taxonomy): domain Bacteria; phylum Bacteroidota; class Bacteroidia; order Chitinophagales; family Chitinophagaceae; genus Pollutibacter. The sequence goes on along the minus strand of JAHEFC010000138.1, from coordinate 7,228 downwards.
ATACGCTCGGCAACCTCCTTCCCTGACATCCCGGACGCCAGGAAGATATGGCTGTACTGGTTGAACTTGCTTTTCAGGCGCATCGAAACCAGCATACTGATGCCTACAAAAATCAACGAAACCAGATAAATTGAACTCATTTCCCTTGTTTTTTTAATATTACAAATATCCCTGCAAATTGATCTCCATTCTTCAAAAAGGTCAAAATTAGCGTCTTTTTGACATGACCCATTTTCAACGGTTTTTTTGGAAAGTCAAATTGTCAATTCTCGTTTTTGGAGCGTCGAAGATTCTTATATTTGTTTGAATATCAATTAGTTACACCCTCTGTTTGAGGGGGTTCCGGGCCTCAAAAGTTATTCACACCCTCAAAAATTTATTTTGTAATCTGGGAGCAAATTGTAATTTAGTGCAAGAATTTAATGGGTTAGTAAGTATCAAGGGTCAACGCAAGTTGGCCCTTTTTACATTAAAAAAACTGCTGTTTTTCTTCACAGTGATTTTGGTTTTTTTTCTTCCCTGATTTTCATTTTTTCAACAACGTCAGTTACCTCTCCTCAGTTACCTTTATGCAATGAGTAAAGTGAAGTCTGCATTCTTTTGTACCAATTGTGGTTATGAATCTGCGAAATGGGTTGGGAAATGTCCTTCTTGCCAGCAATGGAATACTTTCATTGAAGAGATCATACAAAAAGACAATACCCGTCATGCCGCTTCCTGGAAAGAAGAAGGCCCCAGGCAAAACAGTAAGATCGTTTCAATTGACCAGATAGAGAGCGGTGAAGAAAAAAGGATCATTACCAAAGATCCGGAATTGAACCGGGTACTTGGGGGAGGAATTGTTCCGGGGTCACTGACCCTGGTGGCAGGAGAACCTGGAATCGGAAAGTCAACTTTATTTCTCCAGGATGCATTGCAGATGACCGAGCTCCTCACCTTATACGTGAGTGGAGAAGAAAGTGAACAGCAGATCAAGATGAGGGCTGACAGGCTGAACATCAGGCATCCTGATTTTTACCTTTTAACAGAAACAGCTACGCAAACTATTTTCCAGGAGATAAAAAAACTCAAACCGGAACTTGTAATTATCGATTCGATCCAGACCATTCATTCCAACTTCATAGATTCATCGGCAGGCAGTATTTCACAGATCAGGGAATGCGCAGCAGAGTTCCAGCGATTCGCAAAAGAAACACAAACGCCTGTGTTCATCATCGGTCATATTACCAAAGACGGAACAATTGCAGGACCCAAACTTCTTGAACACATGGTTGATACCGTACTGCAATTCGAAGGTGATCAGCACTATGCATACAGGATATTGAGAACCACGAAAAACCGCTTTGGGTCTACATCTGAGCTGGGTATATATGAAATGACTTCGATGGGAATGAAGCCTGTTACAAATCCTTCCGACATACTTATCACACAAAAAGAAGATCAGCTAAGCGGCGTTTCAATTGCTGCCACAATGGAAGGATTGAGGCCCCTGCTGGTTGAAGTACAGGCACTCGTAACACCATCAGTTTATGGTACGCCGCAGAGAACCGTAAGTGGTTTTGATGCGAGAAGATTACAGCTGCTCCTGGCAGTACTCGAAAAAAGAGGAGGCTTTCATTTCGGTACAAAAGATGTGTTCATTAACATAGCCGGAGGCCTCCGGATCGAAGATCCTGCCCTTGACCTTGCCATGGTATGTGCACTGCTGAGTTCGTTTGAAGACGTGCCACTTCCCCAACAGATCGTGTTTGCAGGAGAGATCGGACTAAGTGGTGAGATCAGGGCAGTGAACAGGATTGAACAACGCATAGCCGAAGCTGAAAAACTTGGTTTTGAAAAGATCATCATCAGCAAACACAACAAGAGGCAGATGGGAATGCACCCTCAGCAGATCGAGGTAGTGACAGCAGGCAGGGTTGAAGAAGTTTACCAGATGTTGTTCTGATGCAGCTGCTGAAAGATATCAGTTCATCGCTGCGGCATCTGTTCTTCCCTCACGTGTGCAGAAGCTGTTTTGCAGAAATTACCCAGCCTGATCAGTATATCTGTACAAGATGTGTTTCTGAACTTCCATACACAGGCTTCTCAGAAAGAGACGCCAATCCTGTTGAAAAAATTTTTTTCGGACGTGTGCGCATTGAAGCGGCAACAAGCCTGTTATACTTTACACCTGCTTCATCGGTTCAGCAACTTATACATCAGATCAAATACAAAGGGCAGCAAAAACTGGCTGTATATCTGGGTAAAATGATGGGCCTGGAGATCCTGGGATCCGACAGGTTCCAGGGGCCTGACCTGGTAGTGCCCCTCCCCCTTTTCCGGTCCCGGGAAAAACAAAGGGGTTACAACCAGGCGGCTTTGCTGGGAATGGGCATTTCCGAAGTAACCGGCATCCCCCTGGCTCCCAAAGCTATTAAAAGGGTCAGGGCTTCTGCCACCCAAACGAGGAAAACCAGGGCCGAAAGATGGCAGAACATGGAGGGCATTTTCGCCGTTTCCCCGAACCTGGAGGAAAACAGGCATATCCTGCTCGTTGACGATGTGATCACCACCGGGGCAACCCTGGACGCCTGCGCTTCAGCCCTGCAGCAGGTAAAAGGTACCCGGGTATCGATCATCACACTGGCCTATGCCATGCAGTGAATTCGGGTTGCAATTAGTACATTTGAACACCACATGAGGAAGAGCTTATTTTTCATTCCGGCGCTGACCCTGTTCCTGATCATATCCTGTACCAAGGAAAGTTTCATCACTTCTCCCGATGCTTTTCTGTCTGTTTCAACCGATACGCTGAGTTTTGACACCGTGTTCACCCAAACCGGCTCTGTGACCCAAACCCTCAAGATCTTCAATAATAATGATCAAAAGCTGAAACTCAGTTCTGTTGAACTGATGGGTGGGGCTTCCTCCCCTTTCAGGATCAATGTTGACGGGACCCCGGGACCGATAGTCAATGGTATTGACATTGAACCCAATGATAGCGCATACTTGTTTGTCACGGTATCCATAAACCCCTCAGCAGCAAATTCACCGTTTATAGTGGAAGACAGCATAAGGGTCAATTATAATGGTAACAGCAGATTTGTTCAACTGAATGCATACGGGCAGAATGCCCATTATATTAAAGGTGAGATCATCAGGAATAACACTACCTGGAACAATACACTTCCCTATGTGATCCTCGACGGGGTACTGGTCGATGCCGGAGTGACACTTACCATTCAGCAGGGTACCCGCGTGCATTTTCATGCAGATGCCCCCATGATCGTAGACGGGACACTCATCGTAAATGGTACAAAAAAAGATTCGGTGACTTTCCAGGGCGACAGGCTTGACCAAGATTACCGCGACCTGCCTGCAAGCTGGCCGGGAATTTATTTCCGAAATGCCAGCAATGGCAACTCTCTTCATTATGCCATCATTAAAAATGCCTACCAGGGATTGATCGCCGGAAAATCAACCGGAAGCTTCCCCAAACTCGCCCTGAACGAATGTGTAATAGATAATATATACGATGCAGGTCTTACAGGAATCGGAAGCAGTATCAAAGCAGTCAATTGCCTGATCAGCAACTGTGGCCTGAATGTGCTGTTGACAAACGGTGGCAATTACGAACTCACGCATTGTACCGTTGCCAGCTATTCAAATATATATGTACCTCACAAAAAGCCCGTACTGGTGATCAGCAACTGGGACAGTACAAGCCAGGTGAACACCTACGACATGAAAGCGACCATCACAAATAACATTTTCTGGGGTGAATATGGCAACGTGGATGACGAAGTGGTCATACTTCGGAGGGGTTCCAATCCTTTCAATGTGACTATTGAAAACAGCCTTTATAAAGCAAAGAATAGCCTGAGCAATGCCACACTGGCAAACAACCTGGTAAATACCCCTCCTCTTTTTGACTCAATAAGCGACAATGGGAAGTATTACGATTTCAGGATCAATAAAGGAGTATCCCCCGTGATCAATAAAGGGAAGAACCTTTCCATCCCATTCGACCTTGAGGGGAAACCCAGGGATGCACAACCGGATATGGGGAGCTACGAGAAACAGTAAAATCGTAGTTTTGCTATCCAATCAAACCAACTTCAGTTCCAGTTGTTAATGTAAAAAATAGTCTTTTATGATCAAATTACTTGTTGCGGTTCTGGCGATATGGCTTTACGCATCTACATCAATTTATGATTTCAAAGTACCGGCGATTGACGGACAATCTACTATCGACCTTTCAAAATACAAAGGCAAGAACATACTGATCGTAAACACTGCATCAAAATGCGGATATACCAAACAGTATGCAGATCTCGAAAAATTGTATGAAAAATACAGTGACAAGCTTGTGATCATTGGATTCCCTGCAAATAATTTCGGTGGCCAGGAGCCGGGCACCAATGCTGAGATCAAGGCATTCTGCTCTGCCAACTATGGTGTTAAGTTTCCCATGGCGGAAAAGATATCGGTAAAAGGAGAAGATATCCATCCATTATTCCAATGGCTTACTCAGAAAAGCAGAAACGGAGTCATGGATGCCGAGATCAAGTGGAATTTCACCAAATTCCTGGTGGATAAGAATGGTAAACTGGTTGGTGTATTCCCCAGCAATGTGGACCCGATGAGCGAGGAGATCACGAAGTACTTAAATTAAGTTCTTTCAATCAGGACATAGGCGAGAGGCGAAAGGAGAGAGGCGAAAAACGCTATCCTATTGCCTCTCGCCTTTCGCCTCTATACTATAACTTGAAGATGAAGTTCCAAGAAGTAATAGGCCAGCAAGCTGTAAAACATAATCTCATTGGACTGGTAAAGGACAACCGTCTCAGCCATGCACTTCTGTTCCTGGCAAGAGAAGGATCCGGCGGCTTACCACTTGCGCTCGCACTATCGCAGTACCTGGTATGTGAAAAAGTAAACACTAATGCCACTCCTTCTTTATTTGAAGATCCTGTACCGATAGAACTCCCTGACGAAGCATGTGGCGAATGTTCTGCCTGCCACAAAGCGGCAGACCTGGTACATCCGGATATTCATTTTTCATATCCCGTTGTTCCTAGAAAGCCAGGCGACAAGCCGGTGAGTACAGATTATATAGCAGAATGGAGGGAGTTCATTCGCTTATATCCCTATGGAAATGTGTACGACTGGCTGCAATTTATCGGGGCCGAGAATAAGCAGGGCAATATTACCGCGGCGGAGTGCCAGGAAATTATAAGGAAACTGAATCTTAAAAGTTTTGAAAGCGTTTACAAGATCCTGGTGATGTGGATGCCGGAATATCTTGGCAACGAGGGAAATAAGCTTTTAAAACTGATAGAAGAACCGCCTGCCAACACCTTATTCATCCTGGTAGCCCAGGAAGAATCTAAAATTCTTCCAACCATCCAATCCAGGACCCAATTGGTCAAAATTCCTGCACTGGAAAATCGTGAAATTGCCAGGGCTTTGGTTGAACGGGCCGGGGCATCCGAAGATGCCGCCCACCAGGCGGCCTCGGTTTCAGACGGCAACTACCGGGAAGCCATGCAAACCCTTCAACATGCAGAATCGGATTGGGAAGAAACAATAAGAACCTGGCTGAATGCCGCCCTGAGAACAGGACCAGCCGACCAGGTCCGATGGACCAATGAGGTCAGCGGACTGGGGAGGGAAAAGCAAAAACAAATGCTCAGGTATTTCAACCACCTGCTGGAACAAAGTATCCGGTTGAGGATACTGGGCAGGGAAAACCTGCATATCCCATCCAATGAGATCGATTTTGCCGAACGGATCAACAAACTGGCTACGCTCTCCCAGCAACAGGCTATTGTGGAAGAACTGGACAGGGCAGTATACCATATAGAAAGGAATGCCAATGCAAAAATGCTATTCCAGGCCCTGACGATCAGGATTTACCATATTGTCAGGGACAATGCCCTGACAATAGTGAACTGAAAATTGCCCTTTTAGTCGTAATTTCGACTATCAACCCCGTATAACGGGGTTTCTTCATAAATCAACATATATACTTTATGGGCTGTAGCTCGTGTGGAACTAATAAAAATGGAACGCCTTCCGGATGCAAGAGCAACGGCGGGTGCAGCAGCGGAGGATGCAACAGGCTCAATGTTCACGACTGGCTTGCCAACCTGCCGTTTCACGATCCCGAAAGCTCCTGCAAGATCATAGAAGTTTCCTTCAACAACGGAAGCAGGAAGGAATTTTACAGGAATACCACCCTCCAGACCTTCATCAAGCATGAATTGGTGTCGGTGGAAGGCGTCAGTGGTTTCGATGTGGGTGAGGTGAGTTGTACGGGTGAACTTGTGCGCCTGCAACTGAAGAAAAAACATGTGGATGAAGCATCCCCGGAAATAAAAAAGGTTTTGCGCCGTGCCAGTGAAATGGATATCCAGAAATGGAAGGAGAATAAGGCCCGGGAAAGCCAGGCTCTGATCAGGGCAAGAGCGATCGCCCGCCAGTTAAATCTGCAGATGAAGGTTTGCGAAGTGGAGATCCAGGCCGATGGCAGAAAAGCAACTTTCTTCTATACAGCAGACGACAGGGTGGATTTCAGGGAACTGATCAAGTTATATGCATCTGATTTCAGAGTTAAGGTGGAAATGAAGCAGATCGGTGCCCGCCAGGAATCAGCCAAAGTGGGTGGAATAGGATCCTGCGGCAGGGAACTTTGCTGCAGCACCTGGTTGTCCGACTTTAAAAGCGTAACAACTACCATTGCCAGGTATCAGAATTTGAGTATCAACCAGACCAAACTCAGTGGCCAGTGCGGCCGTTTGAAGTGCTGCCTGAACTATGAGCTGGATACCTACCTGGATGCTCTCCAGCATTTCCCGGATAATACGGATATCCTCGAAACCATGAAAGGCAATGCCGTACTGGTGAAGAAAGATATCTTCCGCAACCTGATGTGGTATGTTCTGCCCGACAGTAATATGCAATACCCCCTGTCCATCGAAACGGTCAAAAAGATCAAGGCGATGAATATGAAGGGCATTAAAGTTGAACAGCTTGAAACAACAGAAGTCAATTCTACGGTGAAAAAGGAAATTGAACCGCAGTTTGTTGATGTTGTTGGCCAGATCAGCCTGCGTACTCTCGAAAGGAACAGCCAGAAAAGAAAGCAGAAAGCAAGGGACCAGCGTGAAGGCAATGCCCCGAGGAACAGGGAAGACCAAAAACGTGACAACAGGCCAAATCAAAACCGTGACAACAGGCCAAGTCA
>JAHEFC010000445.1 GCA_024640385.1 Sphingobacteriales bacterium | reverse complement strand
GGCATTTGGCTGTTTGGCGATAATACCGATTTTATAGGTAAAACCCTGTCAACAGAACCTATGTTTCAACTTGAAGGTCATCTTACCCGAGACTTCGCGGCAAATTTTTGGGGGTCTATTGATGTTATTTCCTACACAGGAGGTAAGGCCACTATTGATGGCGTGGCTGGCAGCAGCTTAAATAATCTTGGTATTGGCGGCACCCTGGGATACCAAATCAATCCTGCCCTGCAGATGAATCTGTCTTATTCTTCTACGGTAAATGATAATAACCCCGAAGACTTAAAAATGGATGCTTTTCGGATGACCCTCATTGTTGGATTCCAAAGCCTGATAGAAGGGATGAACCGATTGAAAGAGAATGAATGAAGAATGGCGCTTTTTGTGCCCCGGGTGCCCGACAAAAATCCGGAACACCTGAAAATAAAAGGTTTTCGTATTGTAGTGATTTGCGGATGGCACCAGTTGGTAGAAGAAATAGGACGGTTACAGAAGCATTAACGCTCTTTAATATGCACTCCACCCCCCATCTGCAACAATCACGGCACCGTTGATGAAACTCGCATCATCGGAGGCCAGGAACAGCGCAATATTAGCAACCTCCGATGGATTGGAAGATCTGGGATTCAAAGACATACCCGGCATGATCCTTTCGTTCACCAATGTAGAGAGTTTTGTATAGTCTATGGCCGTGCCGATATTGGTATCCATGGCGCCGGGTGCAATGGCATTGCAACGAATGCCTGACCTGGCATATATATAACCTGTATTTTTTGTAAGCCCGATGATAGCATGTTTGCTGGCTGTATAGGCAACACCTGCCCTGGCACCCTGCAATCCGCCAATAGAAGCGATATTGACGATAACGCCATATTTCTTTTCCAGCATGATCTTTAATACTGCACGCATGGCCTTATAGGGCCCGTTCAGGTTCACTGCCATCACCCTGTCCCATAACTCATCTTTCACGTCTCCCACCGGGCTGAAATCGTCCATGATACCTGCGTTGTTTACCAATATGTCAACCGTTCCATAAGCGCGCACGGCCTGGTTGACCATGTTTTCGATATCGTTGGCATTCGCTGTGTTTGTGACCACTGCGGTTATTTTGCCGCCCTTCCTTTCTATTTCAGTTTTTAGATCATTCAGTGCCTTTTCGTTGATGTCAGCGGCCACTACTTTGGCACCTTCAGCAGTATATAACAAGGTGATCGCTTTGCCGAGGCCGGATGCTGCGCCAGTAACTATCGCTACTTTATTTTCCAGCTTTCTCATTTTCTTTTTTTCAAATATAGATGTTCACAAAGCGGGAGTAAATGATAACGATCATCAAATTCATACCACTGATGCTCACCTGGTGAATTGTAAGGGTGTTAGTAGTTTTCTCGTAAAAAATAATTAAGTTTCTATTAATTTGAATCTTCTATCAATCAGAATTGACCCAACGTCCTCTTTCACAGTTTATGAGAAACACGCTGCGTAGCATAGTTATTTTCTCGCTTTATATACTCCCTGTACTGGAAACCGGTGCAGGAGAGCTTCCAACATTATTGAGATTGGGGATAGAAAAAGGTCTGTCCAATAATTCCGTGCGTTGTATTATCCAGGACCGCCAGGGGTTTATTTGGCTGGGTACTTATGATGGCCTGAACCGATTTGACGGAAGCCAATTCAGGATCTTCAGAAACCGCATTGGCGATTCTGCTTCACTTCCTCACAATTATATATATGCCCTTCATGAAGATCCCGAAGGAAATCTCTGGGTAGGTACTGGCCAGGGTTTGGCCAGTTTGGATCATACCACTGGAAAATTCTCCAGATTATATTTGTATGGCTATCGGTCCAACAAACCCCAGCTGAATAGTTTCAGTGTCAATGGCATTTATTCAGATGGGCAGGGAAATATCCTGGCTGGTACAAATGGCACAGGCCTGCTGGTTAAAAAAAAGGGAGAGCCATTTGCCAGGCAGGTCCCCCTGCTGGCGGCAAAAAAAATCATTACAGTTTACGATGCAAGGGCAGTAATAGGGGTTGGAGGCCAGACCTTCATATTCGTTAATAACTATGGAATTTGTCTTTTTGACCAGAACAGGAAGATCCTCATTCCGTTGAACACCACAATTATTTCCGGGAACTGCATGCTTTCGGATGGTGCCGGTCATATCTGGGTGGGTTCTGATAAGGGGGTGGACAGATACAGTATTGCCGCGAATAAATATATTTCTTCAGTCAGGATGGGATCGGGGCAGCTGACTTCATCCCAGGTGAGCTGTCTCTATCTGGACAACAACAAAGACCTCTGGATAGGTACTGACGGTGGTGGTATCAATATACTCAGGTCGAATGGGCAATTCAATTACCTGCAGCCGGGAGTGGGAAAATCCTCATTATCCAGTGAAGCAGTTGGCTCTATTATCGGTGATAACGAAAACCGCATATGGATCGGCACGTTGAAAGGGGGGTGCAACCTTATTGATCCCTTCAAAAACAGATTTCAGACGGTTGCTGCAGATCCCCTCAGCAGCAATACATTGCCAAGCAACTTCATTCATGCTTTCCGGGAAAACAGGGAGACGGGTGAGATACTGATCGGGACTGACGGAGGTGGATTAAGTGTATGGAACAGGGCTACAAATATTTACAGGAATTTTAAACAACGAAATGATCCAACATCGCTGAGCCATAACAGTGTTACCAGTATAATTCAGGATAGGGAGGGTGCTTTCTGGCTGGCAACTTACGGTGGAGGAATAAACCGTTTCAACAGCACTGATGGAAGATTCAAAAGATATCCCTGCATAAACGACAGTACCGGAAGCCATGACAAGAATGCGATCCTGGTTTATGAAGACAGGGCAGGTACAATATGGGCTTCCACATTTGGTGATGGTAAAGTATATGTTTTCAACAGGCAGAAAGACAAATTCGAAGTTTTTTCGCAAGAGCTGAATAACATCATTGCATTAGCCGAAGACCGCCAGGGCAGGCTTTGGGCGGGAAATGCCAATAACCTGATCAAAATTGACAGGCTGGGTAAAGCGCATCAGATTTACGATATGGGAAAACCGGTCAGATCAATTTACGAAGATAAAAAGGGCAGGCTCTGGGTTGGATCTGAAGGAGGCGGATTGAAATTATTTCATGCAGAGTCAGGGAAGACCCTGCGGCGATATTCAGATATTGACGGGCTGTGCAATAATTCCGTACTCAATATTCTGGAAGATGAATACGGCCATTTATGGCTGAGCACATTTAATGGCCTTTCAAGATTTGATCCGCAAAAAGAAATTTTTGAAAATTTCTACCAGGGCGACGGTCTTCAGAGTAACCAGTTCAATTTCAATGCTGCTGAAAAACTGGCTTCAGGTGAAATGTTA
>JAHEFC010000003.1 GCA_024640385.1 Sphingobacteriales bacterium | reverse complement strand
GTTCTGAGCCATCCATTCTTTGGGGCTCATGGAAGTGAGTTTTTTGAACGACCGGTTAAAAGTGGCTTTACTGTTGAAGCCGCAATCCAGGGCCAGTCCCAGCAGGGTTTGATTTCTATGTTCACCCATCTTCAATTTTCCCATCAGGTCCCGGATACGATGCTCGTTGATGAAATCATTGAAATTCTGTCCGAAACCTTCATTGATCAGTTTAGATAAAATGGCAGGGTTGGTTTTTAATTGCTTTGCGAGATCGGTCAGTGACAGTTCTGGCTCAAGGTATGGCTTATTGATCATCAGGTGCTCGACAAGCAATGACCGGAGTGTTTCATCAACTGCCTGAGTTTTAGTGACATCACTGGCTATGGACACAGGGGGTGGCAGGGCATTTTCCGGCTTGAAGTGAAGTTTATAAAGATTTCTGTTTACCGACTGCAGGCCTGATATGCTGATGTAGAAAATGATGATGCCCATACAGAAATATGCATACCAGTCGAACTGGTAACTATAAGCTCCCGGGAAAACTAGGCCGAGTATTTCGAAGATGAGGAAAATGCTAATGGCTGCGCTGACGGCATAGAGGATATTTCTTATCCATTCGAATTCGATGTTTTCAGTAGTGGAGAAATTTTCCCTGATGTATTGCCGGTAACTATTGTACAATTTCCAGGTCAGGATCAGGTAATAGAAGAACGAGATATAGCTGATGACCTGGAAAGGAATTGATCTCAATATGTCGGCCAGGGGTCCTTTTGTTCCGTATTGATTGGATTCTTCAACAGGAAATGGGGAGAAGAAGGCAAAATCCACCACGAGTTTGACCAGTGTGAGGCTGAATGCGATCAGAGGTAATATAATATGAGGAAGATGTTTTCGGGAGAATCTGAATTCTGCATCTGTCAGGCTAAGAAAATAGAAATAGAGCGTGGGTCCCATCCAAATCGTTGTTTCGAAAGGGAAGTAGAACATGAAGCTGGTATAGGCGTCATGGGAATCGTACCATCCTGCAAATCCAAGCATCCAGAATGCAACTTTGATGGTGCAAAGCAGGATAAGGAATGCCAATAGTTTATCGCTGAGTCTTTCTTCGCGGATGCCGCGGGTAAATAAGATCAAAGCCATGATCAGGCCCTGGAAAAATGCAGGAAGTAAAAGGCTGCTGTAAAGATTGAAATCAAAGTGCATGGGGATACCGAAAATAATGGAAATCAAGGTCCATAACTTCGATTGGATCGGAGAAGTTCAGGCCTTATGGTCTCAAATCATGATTTGAGATGAAATTAGTGTGTTTGCCAGTTAGTGTGTTTGCCGGCTAATGCAAAAGATAAGCGAGGTAGAGAGGGCAGGTTCATGGAACGGCCGGCAGAGCAAGGAGGTTCATAGAACGGCCGGCAGAAAATGGAATGCTCATAGAACAAACGGCAGAGATTAGCGGGGTATATTGCGGGCATAAAAAAAGAGGCCTTGAATAAAGCCTCTTCCTTGTTTATCTTTTGCATTAACCGGCTAGCCTGTTAATCGGCCAGCATAATAATTAAAGCACCAATACGCCTTTGGCAACGAACTGTACTTCTTTTTTAGGTTCTTTGATCTTTTTGATCTCTTCATCGGATTTGCCGGCATCTTTTGCATAGTGCTGCTGTTGTTTTACAGACACTTCTTTCACGATAGCCTCCCCATCGAGCACAACTTCCTGACCTACGATATTCTTAGGCATGAAGTATTTGTAGTCTTTGAATTTCACCATCAGCTTTTCGCCGTTAGCCTGTTCAACCTTCATCCAGCAGCCTTTTTCCTGGCATACCTCCACTACTTTGCCTTGTATTTTGCCGTTGAATTTATCGTCTGACATTTTAGCATTAAGATCGTTTACTGAAATGGCGCCTTCGGCAGTTGTGCCTGCTCCATAGGTAACGCCTTTGGCTGCAGGAGTTGGATCCTGTGCATAGAGAATGGCGCTCAAACCAATGGCAAAAAAGAAAGCGAAAAGATGTTTCATAGCAAAATTTTAAGTCTGTAAAGATACGAATGAAAGTTTGATACAATATAATCTACACGAACGGTAGATGAAATGTGATAATTCAGGTTATTTTTAAGACAGCAAACAGTACCGCAATAGTACTTTGATTTCTCATGTTCCCCCTGTTGTTCCCAGCGGGGGATTTTTTTTGGTGAAAAAACTAAAATTTTTGGTGAAAAAAATACTAAAATTATTAGTGTGCATAAATTATTTGCCCTACCTTTACTTTAACAATTACATTGGAAACCAAAATTTTAAGACATGTCGAACGAAAAACTCAAGGCGCTGAAACTCACACTGGATAAGATTGAAAAGGATTTCGGGAAGGGTAGTGTGATGATGATGAATGAAAAGGGTGACCATGTTCAGGAAGTCATTTCTACAGGGTCTATAGGCCTGGATATAGCTTTAGGAATCGGGGGTTTACCCAAGGGCAGGGTGGTTGAGATATACGGCCCGGAAAGTTCAGGTAAGACTACGGTGGCTACCCACGTTATCGCCGAAGCCCAGAAAAAAGGTGGCATTTGTGCCATAATAGATGCGGAACATGCGTTCGACAGTGCTTATGCCCAGAAGCTGGGTGTGGACGTTGATAATCTCCTGATCTCCCAGCCGGATTATGGTGAGCAGGCTTTGGAGATCGCCGACAGGCTTATCTTATCCGGAGCTCTGGATGTAGTCGTGATCGACTCGGTGGCGGCTTTGGTGCCTAAAGGGGAGTTGGAGGGAGAAATGGGAGACAGTAAAATGGGTCTGCAGGCGAGATTAATGTCTCAAGCTTTACGTAAACTGACTGCGACCATTTCTAAGACCAATACGATTTGTATTTTTATAAACCAGCTCAGGGAGAAGATCGGTGTGATGTTCGGGAATCCTGAAACTACCACCGGTGGTAATGCACTCAAGTTCTATGCATCAGTTCGTTTGGATATCCGCCGTATCGCCCAGCTTAAAGATGGCGACGAGGCGGTGGGTAACAGGGTTAAGGTGAAAGTGGTGAAGAATAAGGTGGCTCCTCCATTTCGTGCCGCTGAATTCGATATCATCTTCGGGGAAGGAATTTCCAAGACCGGGGAGATCCTGGATCTGGGTGTAGAGTTGGGAATAGTGGGAAAAAGCGGATCCTGGTTCAGTTATAACAACGATAAACTGGGACAGGGCAGGGATACCGTCAAGCAATTGCTGATCGATAATCCTGAACTGGCCAATGAAATTGAAATAAAGATCAGGGAAAAGATCAAAGAAACTACTGCAGGAGCAGCTTAGTTGATTGGCGGATTAGCTGATTGACGGATTGCCGAATTCTTGGATGCTTTCTTGATCAAATTCCTGATCATTAAACACATCCTCGAATGAAGAGAAAATTAAACAAGAGCAAGCGAATTGCTCTTGTAGCCCACGATAACAAGAAAAAAGATCTTGTTGATTGGTGCGTCTACAATAAGAGATTTTTAGCCGATCATCATCTTACTGCTACGGGTACCACCGGAAGGCTGCTGAGTGAAAAGCTCGAGATCAAAGTGAAGCGTTTGCTGAGCGGACCTCTTGGTGGCGACCAGCAGATCGGCTCGATGATTGCAGAAGGGAAGATCGATGTACTCATCTTTTTCTGGGATCCCATGGAAGCCCAACCCCATGATCCTGATATAAAGGCCCTGCTGAGATTGGCAGTGACCTGGAACATCCCATTTGCCTGTGATCGCGCAACTGCCGACTTTTTGCTCACCTCACCCCTGATGCGCGATGACTACGAATGCATGATTCCGGACTATGACCAGTATATCAAACGTAAAGTGTAGGGTTATGGTGGAATTGAGGCCATGGCAATGGTCGGATAGTAAGAAACTTACCCATCTGATCAATAATAGGAAGATCTGGGACAATGTCAGGGATCATTTGCCGCATCCCTATAGCTATAAGGATGCGGATCTGTTTCTTCAGCATAATGTAGACCAGGTATTGCAGACTAATTTTGCTGTGCTGAAGGACGGTGAGATCGTTGGTGGTGCGGGTTATATCCCGAAAGATGATGTATACAAGTTCACTGCCGAGATAGGCTATTGGATCGGTGAACCTTACTGGGGACAGGGCCTTGCTACTGAAGCGATCAGGTTGTTGGTTAAGAAGATCAGGGAGCAGTCACCGTTGATCGTCAGGGTTTATGCGGAAGTGTTTGACTATAATGTAGCTTCTATGCGGGTTTTGGCGAAAAATGGATTTTACCAGGAGGCTATCCGCAGAAAAGGAGTGGTTAAAAACGGTATTATCCGTGACGACCATGTTTTTGTGTTGTTACTTTGATAAGTAAATGAGTCTGTTTAATCTACATACCCCTTTTCAGCCATCCGGTGACCAGCCGGAAGCCATACGTCAGTTGACTGAGGGGATTTTGCAGGGTGAAAGGAATCAGACTTTACTGGGGGTGACCGGCTCGGGTAAAACTTTTACCATTGCCAACGTCATCCAGCAGGTGCAGAGGCCAACGCTGGTGCTCACGCATAATAAAACCCTTGTGGCGCAGCTATACGGTGAGTTCAAACAGTTCTTCCCCGAAAATGCTGTGGGTTATTTTGTGTCTTATTACGATTATTACCAACCGGAGGCTTACATGCCGGTCAGTGATACATATATAGAAAAGGATCTGTCGATCAACGAAGAGCTAGACAAGCTCAGGCTGCAGGCAACCGCTCAGTTACTCACGGGGAGGCGCGATATTATCGTGGTAGCATCAGTCAGCTGTATTTATGGTATTGGCAACCCCGCTGATTTTGAAGGGGGCATCATTCGAATTCACAAAGGCCAGGTGATCAGCCGCCAGGGCTTCCTGCACAGCCTGGTGAATTCGTTATATAACAGGACCCAGACAGATTTTACCCGGGGTACGTTCCGTGTTAAGGGAGATACAGTTGACATAAATCTACCTTACCTGGACTATGGTTACCGGATCAGTTTTTTTGGTGATGAGATCGAAGAAATTGAATCTATTGACGTGCAGACCTCCAAAAGGATGAATGTGTTTGACAATGTAGCCATCTTCCCTGCAAATTTATATCTGGCTCCAAAAGAAATGATGCAGCAGATCCTGTATGAGATACAGGACGAACTGGTTGCACAAGTGAATTACTTTAAATCAACGGGTAAGTTTATCGAAGCGCAGCGGTTGAGTGAACGTGTTAATTATGACCTGGAAATGATCCGGGAACTTGGATATTGTAACGGGGTTGAAAACTATTCAAGGTTTTTTGACAGGAGGAAGCCGGGAACCAGGCCGTTCTGCCTGTTGGATTATTTCCCACGTGATTTTCTCTGTGTGATCGACGAAAGTCACCAGACCATTCCGCAGGTCAGCGGGATGTATGGTGGTGACAGGAGCAGGAAAATGGTATTGGTTGATTATGGTTTTCGCTTGCCCTCGGCGTTGGACAACAGGCCCCTCAATTTTCATGAGTTCGAGAATATGTTGAACCAGGTTATTTATGTGTCGGCCACCCCCGGCGATTACGAACTGGAGCAATGTGGTGGAGTAGTGATCGAGCAGGTAGTCAGACCGACCGGTTTGCTTGATCCGCCTATCGAGGTCAGGCCCAGCAAAAACCAGATTGACGATCTCCTGGATGAGATAGACAAAAGGATAAAGAAAGGCGACCGCGTTCTTGTGACTACACTGACCAAAAGGATGGCAGAGGAAATGGACAAATACCTGCATCGTATCAATATCAAGTCCAAATACATCCATAGCGAAGTGGACACCCTGGACAGGGTGGAAATTCTCCGCCAGCTCCGGCTGGGCGAGATCGATGTGCTGGTTGGTGTGAACCTGCTGAGGGAGGGACTCGACCTTCCGGAGGTTTCGCTGGTGGCCATACTGGACGCCGACAAAGAAGGCTATCTGAGAAATGAAAAATCACTGACCCAAACGGCGGGCAGGGCAGCCCGCAATGTGAATGGGTTGGTCATTTTCTATGCAGATAAGATGACGGACAGCATGCAGAAAACCATCGACGAAACCAACAGGAGGAGAGCCAAACAGATGGAATACAATGCTTTGCACGGCATCACACCCACAACCATTTCAAAGTCTAAACAACAGGTGTTTGCCCAGACCTCCGTACTTGATATCAAAGGGTATGATCTGCATGATCCCAAAGCCCTAGGTCCTGATGACGAGCTGGTCACAGTGGCTGCTGAAGACCAGGAAGTTTATCAGACCATTCCCCAGGTTGAAAAAGCCGTTGCCAGGACAAAAAAAGAGATGGAAAAGGCTGCCCGGGACCTGGATTTTATGGAGGCTGCAAGATTGAGGGACGAGATGATCGATCTGCAGAAGAAACTGGAACAGATGAAGCAGGTCAGCTGATCCTGGACAATAATAATTCCGCATTTACCCCCGATTTTTCACCACCGTACACACTATGCTTTTAACTTAGTTGAATTAACCAAAGCGTATGAAAATTTATGCATTGTATAATCTGAAGGGTGGCGTAGGGAAAACCGCATCGACTGTTAATTTATCTTATTATTCGGCACTAGACGGGAAGAGGACGCTGATTTGGGATTTTGATCCGCAGGGATCGGCATCTTTCTACTTCAAGGTAAAAAGCAAATTCAATAAGGGTGGGATCAAAGGGATATTGAATGAAGAAACAGACCTTCAGGATGCGATTATGGAGACAGATTACGAGAACCTGGATATCCTTCCTGCAGATCAGTCTGCCAAAAGTCTTGATATTTTGCATGATGAACTGACTGCCAACAAGAAGCTGATAAAAACGCTGTTGAATAACCTGAAGAAGGATTATGATAATATTTTTATCGACTGCCCGCCCGGACTTTCTTCTTTAGCACTGAATATTTTCAATGCGGCCGATCTGGTTCTGATGCCGGTGATACCAACAACATTATCTGTCAGGACTTACCACATGGTCAAGGATTATTTTAAGGACAAGGATATAGAGGGCTCCCGTCTGAAATGTTTTTTCACCATGGCAGATCTGAGGAAGAATTTGCACAAGGAAGTGATGGAAGAATTATACAGTGACAAGAAGTTTTTTGATAATTATATACCCTACCTTTCTGATGTTGAGAAGATGGGTGTGCATCTTGCTCCCATTGGGGTTTATGCGAAAAACAGCTATGCTGCGCAATGCTATATGGATCTCTGGAGTGAGATCAAGAAAATCTAATTTTTACATTTTATATTATGGAAAGACATATTACATTCTGGCATTCTCCTTCATTAGGCAGGGAAATGCCTGTTGTTACTTACGGTCATCATGGGTTTGCCTTACTTATGGTACCTACCGCTGCTGCAGATTATTTAGAGTATGAACGTTTTCAGCTGATAGATCATCTTGCCCCATTCATCGAAGAAGGTAAGGTGAAAGTGTTTTCGGTGAATAGTATCAATACGGAAAGTTGGTTGAACAAACATATGGATGGTGCCCATAAGGCCATCAGGCATAATCAGTTCAATGATTACATCTATCATGAAGTGGTGCCATTCATTAAGAATGCTACTTCATGGGAAACACCTATTGTTGTTACCGGGGCTTCATTCGGTGCGCTGCATTCCATGAATCTTTTCCTGAAACGTCCTGACCTGATCAATGGTGTGATCGCGATGAGCGGCGTGTATGATCTCATGGAGTACACGGATGGTTATTATGATGACCAGGTTTATTTTAACTCACCCATTCATTATATCCCGAATCTTACCAACCATGTGATTCTTGAACAGATCCGCGGCGGGAAGATCATCATTGCTGCAGGCCAGGGGGATTATGAGGATCCTGAATCGAACAGGCGATTCTCCGGCGTGTTATCGTCAAAGGGCATCCCGCATGAACTGGATCTCTGGGGCGGTGATGTAACACATGACTGGCCAACATGGAGAAAGATGCTTCCACATTTCCTCAGAACAAGATTTTAATATTCAGGCCAGAACCTGAAATAAGAACAAATGGAAAAAAAGTTATTCCTGCTTGATGCGTTTGCCCTCATATTCAGGGCATATTATGCATTGATAAGAAACCCGAGGATCACAAGTAAGGGAAAAAATACAAACGCACAGTTCGGTTTTACGAACACATTGATCGACCTGCTCAACAAACAGAAGCCTTCTCATATGGCAGTGTGCTTTGACACAGCTGAACCTACTGAAAGGCATACTGATTATGCTGAGTATAAGGCCAACCGGCAGGAAGCCCCGGAAGATCTCCTGGCTTCACTCCCGGACATCAGGCGCATCATCCAGGGATTGAATATTCCGATCATCGAAACGCATGGTTTTGAAGCGGACGATGTGATCGGCACATTGGCCAAGCAGGCCGAGCAGGTTGGTTATGAAGTGTACATGGTTACGCCAGATAAAGATTATGGACAACTGGTCAGTGAAAATATCAAGATCTATAAACCTCCATACCAGGGTAGTGATTTTGAGATCCTGGGTCCTGCTGAAGTTTGCGAGAAATGGGGCATTAAGGATGTATCGCAGGTGATCGATATACTTGGCCTGATGGGTGACTCTGTAGATAACATACCCGGCATTCCCGGTGTTGGTGAAAAGACTGCAGCTAAATTACTGGCAGAGTATGGAACCCTTGAGAATGTGATCGCTAATGCAGACAATATCAAAGGTGCACTGGGAGAGAAGGTGCGGAATGGAAAGGACCTGGCAGTGATGAGCAAGAAACTGGCCACCATTATTACATCTGTTCCGGTTCAGTTTCACGAGGAAGACTTCTCTGTGAAGCAGATGAACAAGGAAGCTTTGAAAGAAGTGTTTGTTGATCTTGAATTCAGAACGCTGGGTAAGAGGATACTTGGGGAAGAGTTCAATGTATTTGAGAATAATGCAGGTGTGCAACAGGATCTTTTTGGAAATCCTCTGCCACAACCGGTGGCGAAGGCCAGCAATGTTCAGCAGAAAAAAGAAGCAGAAGATTCCCCCGTGGAATCTGGCCTGATCGCAGAGAAGAATATTAACAACACTCGTCATCAGTACCATGTAGCTGCATCATCCAAAGAGATAGATGAACTGCTCGGGCTGTTGATGAAGCAAACGGAGATATCGTTTGATACGGAAACAACGGGAATTGATGCGAACCGCGCTGAACTGGTTGGATTGAGTTTTTCTTTCAAGCCAGGTGAGGGATATTATGTTCCCTGTCCTGCTGACCGTGAGTCGACCATGAAGATCCTGGCCCAGTTCCGACCGCTTTTTGAAAGGGAAGACATTACCTGGATAGGGCAGAACCTTAAATATGATCTGCTGATATTGAAATGTTATGATCATGAATTAAAGGGAAAGATATTTGACACCATGCTGGCTCATTATGTGATTGAACCTGATGGCAAGCGCAATATGGATCTGTTGAGTGCGCAATACCTGGGCTATGAACCCGTGCACATTGAGGAGCTGATCGGCAAGAAGGGTAAAGGGCAGGGGACCATGCGCGATGTGGAGCTGGATAAGATCAAGGAATACGCTGTTGAGGATGCTGACATCACTTTGCAATTGAAGAACATCTTTATCAACGAGCTGAAGGTAAAAGATGTAGAAAAGGTTTTTTACGAAGTGGAGAATCCACTGGTACAGGTTTTGAAAGATATGGAGTATGAAGGGGTGAGAATAGATCAGGGATTTCTGAAAGATTATTCTGTTGAGCTGGATAAAGAAGCCAAGGCCGCTGAGGAAAGGGTTTACCAGCAGGCTGGTGTGAGGTTCAACCTGGCTTCTCCCAAGCAACTGGGCGAAGTGTTATTTGAAAAACTCAAACTGGATCCTAAGGCAAAAAAAACCAAGACGGGCCAGTATGCCACTGGTGAAGACGTGCTGCTAAAGCTTTCACATCTTCATCCTGTGCCTGCGGATGTTTTGATCTTCCGTGAACTGACCAAGCTCAAATCCACTTACGTTGATGCGTTGCCGTTATTGATCAATCCCAGGACCGGGAGGGTGCATACTACTTACGGGTCTGCGGTGGCAGTAACCGGAAGGCTGGCGAGTAATAATCCGAACCTGCAGAATATTCCCATCAGGTCTGACAGGGGGAAAGAGATCAGGAAAGCATTTATACCTGGTGATAAGAACAGGGTGCTGCTGTCGGCCGACTACTCACAGATCGAATTGAGGATAGTTGCTGCGATCAGTGGCGACCCGAACATGTGTGAGGCTTTCAGGTTGCATAAAGACATTCATACAGCAACAGCTGCTAAAGTGTACAATATTGATGAGGCCGATGTTACCAAGGAGATGCGGTATAAAGCCAAGAGTGTGAATTTCGGTATCATATATGGGCAGGGTGCATTCGGGCTGGCAGATAATCTTGGAATTTCAAGGACTGAAGCCAAGAATATCATTGATAACTACAAGAAAGAATTCATTGGTATCACGAAGTACATGGAGGATACCATCAATTTCGCACGTGATAAAGGGTATGTACAGACCTTAATGGGGAGGAAGAGGTGGTTGAAAGATATCAACAGTGCCAATTTCACGGTGCGTGGATTTGCGGAGAGGAACGCGATCAATTCACCTATACAGGGAACAGCTGCGGACATGATCAAGATGGCCATGGTGAAAGTGCAGAATGCCATTAAGAAAGAAAAACTGAGGAGCAGGATGATCCTGCAGGTGCATGACGAATTGGTGTTTGATGCATACAGGGATGAAGCTGACACATTGAAAGCCCTGGTGCTTGAGAATATGCAGTCGGCCCTTCCTTTGCCGAATGGAGTTCCTGTAATAGCAGAGGCGGGTGTAGGTGAAAACTGGCTCGAAGCGCACTAAAAAAATCGGGAAACAATTTTTCTAAATGTGATAAATGTGATGAATGTGGGGAATGTGTAAAATGAAATGT
This sequence comes from Sphingobacteriales bacterium, assembly GCA_024640385.1. GTDB lineage: Bacteria > Bacteroidota > Bacteroidia > Chitinophagales > Chitinophagaceae > Pollutibacter. The sequence continues at coordinate 16,390 of JAHEFC010000003.1, read as the reverse complement.
GATAAATGTGGTGGAATGAATTGATTTCTGTTTAAATCTTTGTAATGATCACGAGCTTTTTAGTCTGGATATTCAAGGTCAATGGATGGAGGGTTGGCGAGACCATCCCGCCGGACATCAAGAAATGCATAGTCATTGCAGCTCCTCATACTTCCAACTGGGATTTTGTTTATGCGCTGGCTGCTTTTAAGATCCTGGGATTGCCGGTCAAGTATCTTGCTAAAAAAGAGTTATTCAAATTTCCGTTCAGGGCGATCTTTGATTCTACCGGGGGCATACCGGTTGAGCGCTCCAAAAGCCAGAACCTGGTGGAGTCGATCGTTTCCAGGTTCAATTCCACTGACAGGCTTTACCTGTTGATGGCGGCTGAGGGAACCCGGAAAAGAGTGAACAAATGGAAGTCAGGATTTTATTATGCTGCCTTAGGCGCAGGTGTACCCATCATGCTGGGATACCTGGATTACAAGAATAAGGTTGCGGGCCTTGGTGAGGTGGTTTATCTCACTGGGAACAAGGAAAAAGATATGGAGCGCATCCGGAGATTTTATGCCGATAAGACGGGTAAGAATCCCGAGTTATTTAACCTTGAAAGTATAAGACTGGACTGATCTTCTACGCAGGTTATGTGCCGGGGTTTTAGGAACTTTGCATTATGCTCTGGGAAAAATATTTAAGCATCATTGAGAAAGTAGGCACAAGGTATTTCCTTGTTGCTGGCCTTGCCTTCCTCATTTTTTATGTGCTTTTTAAGAATAAAACCCCGCTCAGGAAAATCCAGGAGAAGTTCCCAAAGAATAAGGATTTCCTCAGGGAGATCTCCTATTCGATCATGACCATACTGATCTTTGGAACGGTTCCCGTTATGTTGCTGAATACATCTGTCAGGTCCCACACTACATTTTACACTGATATGGATCAGTATGGCAGAGCTTATTTCTTTTTTGCATTCCTGCTCATGCTGATCATGCATGACACCTATTTCTACTGGATGCACAGGTTAATGCATCATCCGGCATTATTCAGGATCATGCACCTGGTGCATCATAAATCGACGAATCCTTCTCCCTGGGCGGCCTATGCTTTTCATCCACTGGAGGCGATCATCGAAGTAGGCATTGTCCCGATCTTTCTATTCACGATCCCGGTTCATACATTTCATCTTCCCATGTTCTTTCTTTTCATGATCGTGTATAATGTTTATGGTCATTTAGGATATGAACTTTATCCGAAAGGTTTTGCAAAACACCCCATAGGGAAATGGGTGAATACTTCGGTGAACCACAATCAGCATCATCAGTATTTTTCAGGCAACTATGGCCTGTATTTTTTATTCTGGGACAGGATGATGGGAACCATCAGGGAAGATTATGAAGACAGGTATGATAAAGTAAAAAATTGATGAACATGAAAAGACCATTGGTGATTTACTGTTATGATGCCTACTGCGGATGGTGCTATGGATTCAGCAAAGTGATGACAAGGATCTATGATGAGTATAAAGATCGCATGGATTTTGAAACCCTCTCGGGAGGAATGATACCTGTTGAATCGGCACAGCATATTGGCAGGATGGCGGGCTATATCCAGGGTGCATATAAAAATGTGGAGGAGCTGACCGGCGTAAAATTCGGGGATGAATATCTCTGGCATATCAATAATCCTGATAAGAGCGACTGGTTCCCTCATTCCGAGAAAGCCGCTATTGCCATGGCCGTGTTCAGGGATTATCATCCGGAAGACACTGTACATTTTGCTGCGGATCTTCAACGGGCCTTACATATAGAAGGTCGTGATCTTACGGATGATGAAGCTTACCGGCATTTACTGGAAAAATATAATATACCTGCTGAAGCGTTTTATGAAAAGCTCAGATCTGAAGAATATAAGGAAAAAGCCTACTACGATTTTTCTTTATGCCGCCAGTTGCAGGTAACCGCTTTCCCTGCTGTGCTTATTCAAACTGATGATCTTAAGTTCTATTTGATTGCGAAAGGATATACGGATTATCAGACGTTGAAGGAGAGGATCGATAAAATAGAGAGCCAGAGAGGAAGAGAGACAGAGAGCAAGGATTCCTAATGCCACTTCACTGAGAATTCTGACTCTCTGTCTCCCTGCCTCCCTAACTCTCTATTTCCCTATCTTCAAAAGCCTTGCCGCATTATCGTAATATACCTTCTTCAAAATATTATCTGGCAATCCCAGTCCGTACATTCTCCAGAAGGCGTGATATTTTTTATGGTAGGGAAAATATTCATCGTCGGTTTCCAGCACCCTGAAATATGTGGCATATTCTTCCGGAACCCATGAGTCTTTCCCAAACAGGATACGGTCCTGGTATTTTTCAAAAAACTTCCTTGCCATTTTAGGTTGGCGGCCAAGTTCTGCAATGACAGCGCCGAATTCAACATTCACATTGGGCATCTGGTCCAGTAGTTTGGAGAGCCTTTCGAGATCGTTCGGCAGCCAGCCGAAATGTGCTGCGATGAAAGGTGTTTTGGGGTTTGCCCTGAACATATTCTGTTGTTCGAGGATCAGGTCTTCAAATGGCACAGGATTATCCGGACCTCGTTTGCGGTTAGGATGGGTTACGAGTTCCAGCCATCTTTCGTTTTTATCGTCGATCGGGTCCCAGAATGACCTGGGATCAGCAGTATGAATGAGTACGGGTATTTTAAGCTCGGCACATTTTTGCCATACCGGGTTAAGGCGTGGATCGTCCACTTTCACACGCTTTCCGTCTACGTCTTTGACTGAAAAGCCGAGGTTCTTATATACTTTAAGGCCGCGGGCTCCATTTTTCACATCTTCTTCCAACTGTTTGGCGGCTTTATCGCCCCAGCCCGGTGAACCAACTCCCGTCCAGTCGACGTTGGCAAATACGAAAAACCGGGTTGGATAATTTGTTTTGATGTTGTTTACTGACTTCACAATATTGTCTCCCGACTGGCCGCTAAGATTCACCATGATGGCCATATTGAGCTTGTCCATCTCTGTAACAAGCGTGCCGAGGTCCATGGTGGGCATATTGAACTGGTGGTTATGTATATCTATGAAGGGGAATTTCGACCTGGTCAGCTTGTGTTCCGGTACAACCAGCGTTGATACAGGGTTATAGGACTCAAAATCCATTTTTTGTTGGGAGAACGCAGAGACGCAGAGGAGGGTGCAGAGACACAGAGGAAGAAGTCTTTTCATTTTTGATGTTTGGTAGAACAAATTACCGAAAGATAAGATTTGACACAAGCCAATCATCCAATATTTAGCCAAAGGCTTCTGCGTTTGATTACATTAGGATAGTAATTGTTTAATTAAAATTTGATTTTATGGGTATTGTAAAAGTAATTGAAGTAATAGCGCATTCTGAGAAAAGTATTGCAGATGCTATGCGCAATGCAGTCACTGAAGTTTCAAAAACTGTAAGGAATATCGATTCAGTTTACGTTAAAGACATTAAAGCGCATGTCAAGGACGGAAAGATCACCACATTTGGAGTGATCTGCCAGTTGAGTTTCAGGGTAGAAGACGAAGCGCCCGTTAAGAAGGGAAAAAAGAAGTAGGTTACAGGTTACAGGTTGCAGGTTACAGGTTGCAACCTGCAACCTGTAACCTGCAACCTGTAACTATTATTGGGCGTTGATCAACAACGGTGCTCCTCCCTTGGAGGGCATTACTATGATCTTGGAATTTTGTGAGCCGGCGAGCTCTTTCATTGCTTTGATCTGCTCGTATTGCAACTGCCTGTCGGACAAAGACTCGCTGATGATACGCTGATAATCAGAAATACCCTGGGCTTCCACACGTTTACGTTCTGCTTCCTGTTTTTCTTTCTGCAGCACGAACTGCATTTTCTGGGCCTCCTGTTCGGCTTCTATTTTTCTTTCAATGGCTGCCTTCACAGGTCCGGGAAGTGTGATGTTCCTGACCAGCAGGTTCTCCAGCTCCAATCCTCTTTTTCGGAAATCTTCATCAATGGATTTGAAGATCCTGTGCTGGAATTCATCCCTTTTATTGGAGAATAATGAAACGGCTTCATAATAGACGGCGTTGTCGCGTATGCGTGTACGTGTGATCGGTCTTACGATCTTATCTTCATAATTCACACCGATCTCACGGATCAGTCTTGGAGCCTGGTCGGGTGATAGACGATACAATACGGAAAGGTCGATGGTCACTTCGAGACCGTCCGCAGTAAGTACCCTGATGGCGTCGTCTCCGGCTTTATGACCTTCATCCTGTATACCGCTCATCGTATAGGTTTGAGTGCGGATATCCATTTCGCGTACTTCAACCAGTGGGTTGACGAAATTCAGGCCCGAGTTAAGCACGTCGTTCTGTACTTTACCGAAAAGTGATTTTACACCTACGAATCCGGCATCGATCTGTACAAAGCAAGAGCTGAGGATGCCTACCAGTAGCAGGATACCGCCGACTATACGAACTCCCTTGGCTATCTTTTTGAATGGCTCTTCCTGGCGGGAGAGTGCCAGGCTTGCAACAATGATGATAACTGAAAGGATGAGGAGAAACATATTGAATGGTTTTGTTAATAGATTGGTAAATAGTTCTAAAGGTTGCAGGGGGTGAAAAAGTAAAAAGTCAAAAAAATTCTTCAGGAGCTGTGGTCGCTGATGATCACCCATTCGCCCTTGATCTTTCGGAAGAGGAGGGTATAGTATCCGCCCACGTCTCCAACGCTCCGTTTCAGATGCCATTTCCCTACTACCTGGTAATACTCCGGCGAGAGGCGTTTCACATGAAGAATGGTAAAGGTGAGTTCACCCATCTTCTCTTTACTTCCGTAGTTTTTTTTGTAATTCTCCAGTGTCGGGTTGTATCCGTAAGTGATGCCGCCTTTGCCAACATACATCAATGAATCATTGTTCCAGTAGCCTACCATGAAATTTTCTACATCCCCTTTATTCCAGGCCTTGGTCTGGTTGTCGAGTATCTTCAGTATGGCTTCTTTGTCTTTATCCTGTGCCTGGCAGGTGACAGAGAGAATAAGCACTGTGTAAAGCAGCAGATGTTTCATATAATAGTTATAAAAAAAGCATGATCTCCAAAGATCATGCTTTACTATCAGGTAGTTGTAAAAATTATATCGACAACTTCTTCATGTAAGCCGCGTTTGATTCGGCACATTTGATAGAAGTGGTATTATCGTAACGTTCCTGCTCAACAATAAAATTCCCGACACCGGATTTTTTTGCAGTTTTCAGGATCTTTGAGAAATCCAGTGTACCCGTACCGAGGTCAACAGAAGCATCGGCCTGGCCGGCAGGGAAATTCTTACCGCGGTCTTTCACATGCACCAGTTTCCACCTGTTGGGATATTTTTTCAGCCAGGCTTCAGGATCCTGGCCCACGGTTGCCACCCAGTAGATATCCATTTCAAAATCTACCAATGCAGGATCGGTGCCGTTCATCATCAGATCCTGGGGATAAACTCCATCAACGGCTTCGAATGAATAGCCATGGTTATGGTAAGCGAACCTGATACCGTTCTTCTTACAGATCTCACCAGCCTTGTTGAATTCATCAGCGGTACGTTTGTAATCATCCATTGATTTTTGTTTGCCGAGATATGGGCAGATCAGGTATTTCATACCGATCTCTGCTGCCTGGGGAGCCAGCTTTTCTGTATCTTTTTTCCAGTCGTAGTGACTGGATACGATCTTGATACCAACGCTGTCCAGGTAGGATTTGAATTCGGTATGGCTCATGCCCCAGAAGATCCCCTGAGGTCCGCTATAGCTTTCAATTTGTTTATAGCCAAAATTGGAGAGTTGTTTAAGAACACCTTTGGGATCTTTCCCGATGATATCCCTTAGCGTATAAAGCTGAATGCCAAAGTCACCAATTTTTTTTGTGCTAAAATCAGGTAAGCCTAAAGCAGCTGCTGCTGCAACAAGACCTGAGTTCTTAACGAACTGCCTTCTGTTCATTGCTGAGTTATTATGGATGATTAAATGATAACAAACTAAATGGCCCAGGCCTTGTCACCTTTTTTATAGTCGATGCAGCCCTCATATTTTCCGGGAACAGCAACATAGCGAAGTGCCTGTGTTGCTCCCACTTCTGAGCTGAAATAGCCTAATAGGGTCAGTTGTTTCATTAGTGTGAAGTAGTGATTGGGATCTTCTTTCTTCTTGCTGCCCGCATAATCTTTTGCTTCTTTATCAATTCCGATGAGCAGTTCTTTACGCTGTTCAGGCGTTAGCTTCATAAAATCAGACTTGAATTTGGTTTCGCTGGCTTCATTCAGTTTACCAAGGCCTTCGATAAATGTGGTCTGATCTTTCTCATCGTAACAATCTGTCACCATGGTATGCATGAATTCGCCCACTTTTGCAGCCTTGGCTCCTGGTGTACTTGTTGCCGGGATGATGGTTTCCGCCACTTCATCCAGGAAAGCGATCTGGTCTGCCGTCAGTGGAAGTGCCGCTGCAACTTTTTTGTCAGCAGTTTTACATCCTTCGAGGAAAACTGTGCCTCCAACTACGGTACCGCCCATCAGCAAGGCGACCATATTCAATGCTTCGCGTCTGTTCATAATTTCAAGTTATAAAGGTTATCAATTTACTATTTAATTATCGGATTTACGGATTAACGGATTGGCGAATTTTATAAAATTCAGCTCTCTTTTAATCCGCCAATCCGCCAATTCGCCAATCTCAAATATTCCCCTTCCTCATTTCACTGACCGCATGGTCTACCGCCCTGGCGGTCAAGGCCATAAAGGTCAGTGAAGGGTTCTGGGTGGAGGTGGATACCATGCAGGCCCCATCCGTCACAAATACGTTTGGCGCATGATGGAACTGGTTCCATTTGTTGAGTAATGATGTTTTAGGATCATTGCCCATCCTGATTCCTCCCATTTCATGGATGTCTAACCCCGGCGCCTGCTTGCTGTCGCTGGTGCTGATATTCTTCACTCCCGCTGCTGCCAGCATTTCTGAACCCTGCTGGTGGAAGTCTTTCATCACCTTAAGATCGTTCTCGTTATAGTCAATATCCGTTACCAGCTGTGGCATGCCCCAGGCATCTTTCAGGTCTTTGTGCAGGTAAACCCTGCTGCTTTCTTCGGGTACGTGTTCGCCCTGCATCATCATGAATACATGCCATGGCCCGGGTTCCGTAATGGCATTCTTGAAATCGGCTCCAATACCGTTCTGGCCCAGCCCCTGCTGCCATCCTGTACGGGAGGTCTCAAAAAAAGTCATATAGCCCCTTAGGAAATCCGTATCCTGTTTCTTCACATTCCTGAAATTCGGCAACATGGGTTGAGTGGGCCTTCGGCCGAAATAATATTTGTCTTCATATCCCTCCACGCTTCCGGAGATAACACCCCGGTAATTATGAAAGGCCATATATTTTCCTAATAACCCGTTGTCGTTCCCCAAGCCGTTAGGAAATCTTTTTGATGTTGAATTGAGTGCGATCAGATTGGTGTTCAGGCAGGCTGCATTCAGAAAAATGATCTTGGCATAATACTCGGTCATCTTTTTAGTTACTGCATCCACTACCCGCACGCCGGTCACCTTGCCCTTGGCATCGTCGAAGATCACAGAATGTACCACACTATTTGGCTGCAGTGTTAAGTTGCCGGTTTTCATGGCCCAGGGAATGGTAGAAGAATTGGAACTGAAATAAGCTCCAAAAGGACAGCCACGATAGCATAAATGCCGGGCCTGGCATTGTCCCCGGCCCTGCTGCTGATGAATGGGTGCGGGTTTTGTCAGGTGCGCACAGCGACCCTGCACTACATTCCAGTTTTTGTTTGCTGCACCGATCTTACCGCTCATATCCTTCTCCACGCAGTTCATCTCGAATGCGGGAAGTGATTCGCAATCGGGCAGGGTATCCAGGCCGTCCCTGTTTCCGCTGATGCCGATGAATTTTTCAACATAGCTGTACCATGGTGCCAGGTCTTTGTAACGGATGGGCCAGTCTATTGCAAAACCGTCACGGGCCGGCCCTTCAAAATCATAATTGCTCCATCGCTGTGTTTGCCTGGCCCAGATCAGGGATTTACCCCCCACCTGGTATCCCCGTATCCAGTCGAAAGGTTTATCCTGCACATAGGGATGTTCATGGTCTTTCACAAAGAAATGCTCCGTGGCTTCGTCAAGCGCATAACATCTGCCAACAATGGGATTTTCTTTTTTGAGTTTATCCAATCTGCCGCGGTGTTTGAATTCCCAGGGATTCATGGTAGCCGTTGGATAATCTTTAAGGTGCTCCACATTGCGACCACGTTCTAGTAAAAGCGTTTTAATGCCTTTCTCGCAAAGTTCTTTTGCAGCCCAACCGCCGCTTATGCCGCTACCCACTACAATTGCATCATATGTATTCATCTCGTTTAGTTTCAAGGTTGCAGGTTACAGGTTGCAGGTTGCAGGTTGCAGATTTTTTGCTGCAACCTGTAACCTGCAACCTGCATTAGAGGTTCATTTTTTTTAGTTCATTTACAGCATAATCCACCGCTCTCGCCGTTAGCGCCATATAAGTCACCGAGGGATTCTGGTTTGCAGATGAGGTCATGCAGGCACCATCAGTGATAAATACATTCTTCACATCATGCATCTGGTTCCACCGGTTGAGCACTGATGTTTTCGGATCCTTGCCCATCCTCGCAGTACCCATTTCGTGTATGCATAATCCGGGAGCCGCTGTTGGATCATCGTATGAACTGATATTCTTCAACCCTGCTATGGTGAGCGTTTCTTCCAGGCTCTGCCTCATGTCTTTCCGCATGTTCAATTCATTCTCCCTGAAGTCGCAGTTGATATCCAGCGTGGGTAATCCCCATTTGTCTTTTTTCTCTTTGTTCAGTTTTACGGTATTGTCTGCATAAGGAAGATGTTCTCCCCATGCGCCTATCCACATACTCCATAAACCGGGTTCAGTCATTTGTTCCTTGAAGTCGGCGCCAATGCCCTCAATATTCTGACGACCGCGATTGCCTCCACCCTGGAAGCCATAACCCCGGAGGAAATCTTTGCTTTTGGTTTGTTCGTTCAGGTTGCGGAAGCGTGGAACATAAATTCCGTTCGCACGGCGGCCATAAAAATATTTATCACTGAACCCTTCATAGGTTCCTGATGCGCCAACACGATAGTGATGATCCATCAGGTTACGTCCCACCTGGTCGCTGCTGTTGCCCAGTCCGTTCGGAAATGCATCGGAAACAGAATTGAGTAAGATCGAAGTGGTTCCCAATGTTGATGCATTGAGGAAGATGATCTTGGCAAAATATTCTTCCGTTTTCATGGTCTCAGCGTCCACGATCCTCACTCCTTTTGCGCGTTTGGTTTCTTTATCATAGATCACTTCCATTACAATGGAATTGGGACGCAGTGTGAGGTTGCCTGTATTCATGGCAACAGGTATGGTGGCGGAGTTGCTGCTGAAATATCCTCCAAAAGGACAGCCCCTGTCGCACATATTCCTGAACTGGCAGGGCCCCCTGCCGTTCCAGCCCCTGGTGAGATTGGCCACGCGGCCTATGATCATTTGACGGTCTGCTTTTTTTTCTTTGAGCGACCTGGAGACGTGTTGCTCCATGCAATTCATTTCCATGGGTGGAAGAAAATCTCCGTCAGGCAGGTGAGGTATGCCTTCTTTTGATCCGCTGATACCAACGAATCTTTCCACATAACTGTACCAGGGCGCTATGTCTTTATAACGGATAGGCCAGTCGATGGCGATGCCTTCTTTGGCGTTGGCCTCGAAGTCGAGATCACTCCAGCGATAGCATTGGCGGCCCCACATCAGCGATCTTCCTCCAACATGATAGCCCCGGATCCAGTCGAATGGTTTTACCTGGTTATATGGATGTTCATTATCATCAACATAGAAGTGGCTGTTGGCTTCGTTGCAAAAGCCCTTGATCTGAATGGGTTGTTTTTCTTTCAGCGCTTTTGACTGCATTCCCGGGTGGTTGAACTCCCAGGGAGCTTTTGATGCGGTGGGATAATCTTTGACGTGCTCCACCTGCCTGCCCCTTTCGAGCAATAAGGTTTTGAGTCCTTTTTTGGTGAGCTCCATCGCGGACCAGCCGCCGCTTATACCGCTGCCCACTACAATTGCATCATAATTATTCATTGTTCTTTTTTTTCAAGGCGAGAGGTGGGGGGCGAGAGGCGAGAGAATGAATTTCAAATTCTCGCCTCTCGCCTTATGCCTTTCGCCTATAAATTATTCTTTTTCAACTCACTCACCGCATAGTCCGCTGCCCTGGCTGTTAAAGCCATATAGGTCAATGATGGATTCTGACATGCAGATGACGCCATACAGGAACCGTCTGTGATAAATACATTTTTTACATCGTGCATCTGGTTCCATTTATTGAGTACTGAAGTTTTGGGATCTTTCCCCATCCTTGCCGTGCCCATTTCATGTATACAGAAACCAGGGGCAGGCATACTGTCGTAAGTCTTCACATCTTTGATGCCGGCAGCTTCAAGCATTTCTGCGGCACTGTTCATCATGTCTTTCCTCATTTTCATTTCATTTTCCTTGAACTCACAGTCGATATCCAGTGTTGGCAGTCCCCATTTGTCTTTTTTCTCTTTGTTAAGGGTTGCTTTATTTTCAAAATAGGGAAGATGTTCGCCCCATGAACCCATGCCCATGCTCCAATTTCCAGGCTCTAATTGATTTTCCTTGAATTCAACCCCCAGGCCTTCACCGCCCCATCTTCTTCCACGCTGACCGCCGCCCTGGTAGCCGAAGCCACGCAGATAGCCAGCTGAAGATCCGCCATCAAGATTGCGGAACCTTGGTATGTAAATACCGTTGGCTCTTCGGCCATAAGTATACTTATCCTGGAAACCATCGTAATCGCCATATGCGCCTACGCCATAGTGGTGGTCCATCAGGTTATGACCAACCTGTCCACTGCTGTTACCTAGTCCATTAGGGAAGGCATCAGAAACCGAGTTGAGTAAGATATGGGTTGTTCCCAGTGTTGAAGCATTGAGGAAGATGATCTTGGCGAAGAATTCTTCCGTTTTCATTGTTTCTGCATCCATGATCCTGACGCCTTTTGCACGTTTTGTATCTTTGTCGTAGATCACTTCCAAAACGATAGAGTGGGGACGAAGGGTGAGATTACCTGTTTTCTGCGCTGCAGGAATGGTAGCAGAGTTGGAACTGAAATAACCTCCGAACGGGCACCCCTGGTGACATTTATTCCTGAACTGGCAGGGTCCGCGATCACCTACCTGTTTTGTATGGTTTGCGGTACGGCCTATGATCATTTTTCTTCCGGGGAATTTTTTCTCGATGCCTTCTTTGGTGAACTGCTCTATACAGCTCATTTCCATAGGCGGAAGGAAATCTCCATCGGGCAGTTGGGACAGGCCTTCTTTTGATCCGCTGATGCCGGCAAATCTTTCGGCATAGCCATACCAGGGAGCAAGATCTTTATACCGGATGGGCCAGTCCACTCCGAATCCATCTTTTGCATTGGCTTCAAAGTCAAGATCACTCCACCGATAACTCTGGCGGCCCCACATTAATGATCTTCCACCTACGTGGTAACCACGGATCCAGTCAAATGGCTTCACCTGGTTGTATGGATTCTCCAGGTCGTTCACAAAGAACTTGCCCGACACTTCATCAAAAGCATAGCATTTGCTTTGAATGGGTGAGTTCTTTCTTTGTTCCCGGGTAATGTTGTTATGATGGTCCAGTTGCCAGGGATCTTTTTCTGTACCGGTATAGTCTTTAATGTGTTCAACCTGCCGGCCTCTTTCGAGGAGAAGGGTTTTAAGTCCTTTCTCAGTCAGTTCCTTTGCAGCCCAACCGCCTGAGATGCCGCTGCCAACTACAATTGCGTCGTATGTATTCATTTTCTTGAGTTTCAAGGTTGCAGGTGGCAGGTGGCAGATTTTTTGCTGCAACCTGCAACCTGTAACCTGCAACCTGTAACCTGCAACCTGTATTAAAGATTTCCTCTCTTCAACTGTCCCACCGCCCAGTCCGCTGCTCGGGCCGTAAGGGCCATATAAGTTAAGGAAGGATTTACACATGCAGTAGAAGTCATACATGCACCGTCTGTTACAAATACATTCTTCACATCGTGCAGTTGGTTCCACCTGTTCAATACAGATGTTTTGGGATCGAGGCCCATCCGGGCTGTTCCCATTTCATGGTTGGCATTGCCGGGGAACGACATCTCCCCATTGTATCTCACATTTTTCCCGCCTACTTTCTCAGCCATTTCTTTTAAAGATTCCACCATATCCTTGTGCATTTTCTTTTCGTTCTCCTTGAAACTGCAATCGATATTTAAGGTAGGCCTGCCCCATTTGTCTTTTTCATTTTCATTCAGCCTAATCCGGTTCTCTTTGTAAGGAAGGCATTCACCGAAGGCTGAAAATCCAAAACTCCAGTTCCCGGCTTCAGTGAGGTTCTCTTTGAACTCAGCACCCAGCCCTTCTGCACTTGCCCTGCCACGTCCTGCGCTTCCCTGGGCTCCATAGCCCCTTAGAAAATCCGTATCCTGTTTTCCCAGATTCCTGAACCTGGGAATATATACGCCAGATGGCCTTCTTCCATAATAATATTTATCCGTGAAGCCATCAATGTCAGCGCTCACGCCACCGGATTTATGATGGTCCATAAGATAGCGGCCCAATACATCATGGTTGTTGCCCAGCCCGTTGGGAAAGCTCCTGCTTTTTGAATTGAGGAGTATGAAAGTGGTAGCTACAGTAGCCGCATTCAGGAAGATGATCTTTGCAAAGTATTCGTAAGTTTTGTTGGTCTCCCTGTCGATCACTTCAACACCTTTGGCTTTTTGTGTTTGCTCATCGAAGATGATGCGGTTCACGATCATCCCGGTTTTTAACGTGAGGTTACCGGTTTTCTGTGCCGCCGGGAGTGTGGATGACTGCGTGCTGAAATAGGCGCCGAATGGGCAACCCCTGTGGCAGAGGTTCCTGTACTGGCAGGAATTTCTGCCTGGCAATTGTTGTGTGAGGTTGGCAGACCTGGGATTGATCAATGTTCTGCCGGGGAATTTTTTTTCTATTTCTGTTTTCAGATGCTCTTCTACACAGTTCAGGGGCATGGGCGCCTGGAACAGTGAATCGGGAAGATGGGGAATACCTTCCGCTTTGCCGGATATTCCTGCAAAACGTTCAACATATTCGTACCATGGTGCGATATCCTTATACCTGATTGGCCAGTCTACACCATATCCATCTTTTGCATTGGCTTCGAAATCCAGATCGCTCCAGCGGAAACTCATTCTTGCCCATAATAAAGATCTTCCCCCGAGTACGTCTCCACGCACCCAATCGAATCGCTGCAGTTCTGTGTAAGGGTTTTCTTTATCGAGGATGTAGAAATGTTTATTGTCTTCCCGGATGGAGTAATGTCTTGTTTGAATAGGATAGGTTTCCTTGTCAGTATTGGTGAGTGAGTTGCGATGTGTAAACTCCCAGGGATCTTTTGTTGCAGTAGTGTAGCCGGTAACGTGTTCTACATCTTTCCCTCTTTCAAGTAAAAGGGTTTTCAGACCTTTTTCACAAAGCTCTTTGGCAGCCCAGCCGCCACTGATACCACTGCCCACCACAATTGCATCAAATGAATTAATTTTTCTTCCTATTCAAGGTTGCAGGTGGCGGGTTGCAGGATGCAGCAAATCTACGCGCGCTGCAACCTGCAACCTGTTACCTGGAACCTGCTATAAATTTCCTTTCTTCAATTCACTCACCGCATAATCAGCAGCGCGTGCAGTTATTGCCATATAGGTCAGTGAAGGATTCACGCAAGATGCAGATGTCATACAAGCACCATCGGTAACGAAAACATTTTTGGCATCCCAAACCTGGTTCCATTTATTCAGCACCGAAGTTTTTGGATCCAGACCCATGCGGGCTGTTCCCATTTCATGAATACCTCTTCCCGGAGTACCATCGCCTTCTCTGCCTTTTACATTCTTAACACCGGCAGCTTCAAGCATTTCGACTGCGTCAGCGAGAATATCTTTCCTCATCTTCATTTCATTTTCTTTCAATTCACAGTCGATGGCAAGAACATTAAGTCCCCATTTGTCTTTTTTAGTTTTGTCGAGGGTGACCCTGTTCTCAGCATAAGGCAGGATCTCTCCGAAGCCACCCATGCCCATGGACCATGTACCAGGTTCTGTAAGGGCTTCCTTGAATTCAGCACCTATGGAGAATTCTGCCACATTCCTGCTCCATCCCTGCCTGCTGCCTCCGCCCTGGTATCCGAATCCGCGCACATAATCCCGTTTGTCGTCACCTACATTCCTGTAGCGCGGAATATATATTCCATTCGGTCTTCTTCCGTAATAATATTTGTCTTCATATCCTTCCACTTCCCCACTGGCGCCGGCACCCAGGTGATGATCCATGAGGTAACGGCCAAGTGCATCGCTGGAACTGCCAAGTCCGTCTGGCCAGATATCCGTGGCTGAATTCATCAGTATCCATGTTGAGTTCAACGCTGATGCATTGAGGAAGACGATCTTCGCGAAGTAGTCGTATGTTTTGTTTGTTTCAGCATCCAGCACCCGTACACCTTTTGCTTTCTTGGTGTCTTTATCATAGAGCACTTCAGTAACAATGGAGAATGGCCGTAATGTAAGGTTACCTGTAGCCCTCGCTGCAGGCAATGTGGATGATTGTGTACTGAAATAGCCGCCAAACGGACAGCCCAGCCAGCATTTATTTCTGAACTGGCATTGGGTGCGGGCTTGAATAGGCCTGGTAATGTTGGCCACCCGGCCAATGATCATGTGGCGCTGCCCTTTGTAGTGTTCTTTGAGCCTGGCTGCCACATCTTTTTCCACGCAAGTGAAATCCATGGGCGGAAGGAATTGCCCGTCAGGTAATACACTGAGTCCGTCGCGCGAGCCTGAGATGCCGGCAAATTTTTCAGCATGATCATACCAGGGTGCAATGTCTTTATAACGAATGGGCCAGTCAACGCCATGGCCGTCTTTCGCGTTAGCTTCAAAATCCAGGTCACTCCAGCGGTAACTTTGGCGACCCCAGGTGAGCGATCTACCGCCTACATGATAACCTCTGAACCAGTCGAATCTTTTTATTTCGGTATAGGGACATTCAGAATCTTTAACCCAGAAGTCGAGGTTCATTTCATTCAGCGGATAGTCTCTTTTCAGCACCGGATAATCTTTGATCATCTGTTGGGTACGGCCACCGCGGTGTGGAAATTCCCAGGGTGCTTTGTTGGTATTCACATAATCCTTGATATGCTCAACATCGCGCCCCCTTTCCAGCATAAGGGTTTTAAGCCCTTTTTCAGTCAGCTCTTTGGCAGCCCAACCGCCACTGATACCTGAACCAACTACGATCGCATCATAAACATTGTCAGCCATAACTATGAAGTAAGAATTAAAAAATAAAAAGTAAAAATGTAAGTCAAAAGGCAAAAGTCAAAAATAGTTGGATGCTCTTTTTGACTTTGTCTCACACATCGCATATCTCCACACCTTTCTTCAGCGCTGCTAACTTGTCTTTCCAGGTAGGTATGAATTCCTGCGCTACAAAACCTTTGAAACCTGTTTTCACTATCGCATCCATGATGGCAGGGTAATAAAGTTCCTGCGTGGCGTCGATCTCATTTCTTCCGGGTACGCCACCAGTATGATAGTGAGCAATATACTGGTGATTGTTCCGAATGGTACGGATCACATCACCTTCATCGATCTGCATATGGTAGATATCGTACAGCAATTTGAAATTGGGCGAGCCTACACGTTTGACCAGCTCAACACCCCAGGAGGTTTTATCGCACTGGTAGTCTTTATGATCTACTTTACTGTTCAGCAATTCCATCACGATCATCACGTTGTTTTTCTCGGCGATAGACATGATCTGCTTCAAACCATCGGTGCAATTCTTCAATCCTGTTTCGTCGTCTTTCCCTCTCCGGCTACCTGAAAAACAGATCAGGTTGGTATATCCATTCTTAGCAACAAGCGGGATCATTTCTGAATAGCTGCGGATGAGTTTCTCGTGGAATGCGGTATCATTCCATCCATCTACCAGGTTCAGTTCTGCGCCGTTGCACATGGAAGAATGAAGCCCGAATCTTTTCAGTACAGGCCAGTCTGTTGGTCCTACCAGGTCAATGGCTTTGATGCCGATCTCTTTTGCGCCGGCACAGAATTCTTCCATGGGGATAGATCCGTAGCACCAGCGACATACTGCGTGATTGATATTCCCTTTCAATTCATATTTATTATCTGAAACAGGTCCCCTGGTATCAAATGAGGAAAGTGCACCAATTGCAACAGAGCCCATCATTAAATTCTTTATGGCAAGTCGGCGTGAATGGTTCTGGGACATAGATAAATGTTGGATTTGTAATATAATTAATTATC
>JAHEFC010000444.1 GCA_024640385.1 Sphingobacteriales bacterium | reverse complement strand
TGTTCAGCGCTTTTTTCCATTTTACAATGTTTCGGGCGCCGGCCAGCACTTTATCCAGTTGCCCACCTACCCGGTATTGCTGGTAAACTTCCTGTGTTGTGCCATCGATGGAAATGATCAGTCGGTCCAGCCCCGACTCAATGGTTTTTCGCGCATTGTCTTCCGTGAGATAATGCGCATTGGTAGAAGTGGCTGTATATATTTTTTTGGAAGATGCATAGCTGACCATATCCAGGAATGCGGGGTTCAGGTAAGGCTCACCCTGGAAATAAAATACCAGGTAGAACAGCTCACGATGCATTTCATCAATGGTTTTCCGGAAGAACTGGTTGTCCAGCATCCCGGTTGGCCGGGTAAATGCCCGCAAACCGCTGGGGCATTCCGGGCACCTTAAATTGCAGGAGGTGGTTGGTTCGAAAGATATGGATACGGGATATCCCCATTGAACAGGCTTACCTGTCAGCCGGCTGATATAAAAAGAACTCAACACCTTGATACCGTTCCAGGTACGGCGGGGAGTCAGTTTTGAAATCAAGTTGAGCGAGTCTTTTAGATTTATTCTAGACATCTCTTATTACAGGTAACAGGTTGCAGGCTGCGATAGCAGGTTGCAGGTAACAGGTAACAGGTTCCAGAAAGGTTGCAACCTGCAACCTGCTTCATGCAACCTGCTAAACATGGTTGGTAAAATTAATGAATCTGCTCTTCGTTATTACCTCATATGAACCGAAATTAGCATTATGGGGCGATGGATGTTGCTTACAGGAATAATTTGCATGCTGATACAGCATAGGGCTAAAGCACAATACCGGCTTTTCGAAAAAGAGATCGCAAGATACCGGGCCATGACAAACGCTTCCGTATCAGGATCTAATGCTTCCGCCGATTTTAAAGTGGATCATTACCGCTTTGAATGGGAGATCGATCCGGCTATACGTTATATCAAAGGTAAAGTCAGCTCCTCCTTCACCATTACCGCAAACACCAATTCCATCAGTTTCGACCTGACTGATTCACTCCGGGTGGACAGTGTAGTTTATCATTCCAATAAGATCACACATTCGAGACCAGGCAATCACATACTTCAAATCAATTTCTCCTCGTCTCTGCCCACTGGCACCAAAGACTCCTTGTCTATATACTACCAGGGCGCTCCCCCCGCCAGCGGACTGGGAGCATTCTCCGTTTCCAACCATACCGGCGAACCCATCATCTGGACCCTTTCCGAACCCTACGGTTCCCGCGAATGGTGGCCCTGCCGCAATGGACTGGACGATAAAGCGGATTCCATAGACATCCTGATCACCACCCCCGAACAATATTTTGCCACTACCAATGGCATTCAAACCGGTAACATCGTCAATGCCGGCAAGAGAACCACAGTCTGGAAACACCAATACCCCATCGCCACCTACCTGGTTGCCATGGCGGCCACCAATTACGTAATTCAGCAAGATACTATTCAATTAAGCGGCAAAATATTGCCTTTACAGCAATATGTTTATCCCGAAGCGGCAGCAGCCTGGGCAGCCACTATTCCAAATACACGCAGCATGATGCGGGTATTCGAACAGTATTTCGGCCCCTATCCCTTCCGCAACGAACGTTATGCCCATACCCAGGTGGGATTTGGCGGCGGCATGGAGCACCAGACCAATTCTTTTATGGGCAGCACCAACGCCTCCCTGATCGCCCACGAACTGGCCCACCAATGGTTTGGCGACAGGGTCACTTGCGGCAGCTGGCAGGATATCTGGCTGAACGAAGGTTTTGCCACCTTCCTCACGTATTTCTATTTCGAAGGCGTACTGCCTCCCCAGAACACCATAGAATGGTACCGCAGTGAAGTAGATTATATAGCCGAGGAACCGGACGGATCTGTATATGTGAAAGACACCACCTCCATCGGATCCATATTCAATTATAGAACAACCTATGTGAAAGCAGGATGGCTATTGCAGATGCTGCGATGGAAATTGGGTGATGACGCGTTTTTCAAAGGCCTTAGAAACTATCTTGCTGATCCCGCCACCTCATACGAATTTGCAAGATCGGAAGACCTGAAAAGAAACCTGGAAGCATCGGGCGGACAGGACCTCACAGAGTTTTTTAACGACTGGCTTTATGGTGAAGGATATCCCAGTTATCAGCTGAGCTGGTTACCACTCGGAAACAAAGTCCAACTTACCCTGAGCCAGACCACCTCGCATCCCTCAGTAAGTTTTTATGAAATGCCCGTGCCCGTACTTTTCAAAAATGCCACCCGTGATACAATGATCGTGATCAACCACACTAAAAATGCCCAAACAGAGATCCACGATCTTGGATTTGTGCCAGACACGGCATTCATTGATCCCTATGTAAAACTGGTATCATTCAATAACAAAACGTCGAAGGCCGCAATTACAAATGATAAGAATGTGGTGACCACTTACCCCAATCCCGTTGGAGATCAATTCAATGTTTTACTGAGAAACTTCAGCGCTGATAAAGCCAATATCACCATTCATAATGCAGCAGGACAGCTGATCTGGAAACAGGAACATTCTCTTCCTACAGGATCTGACCTGCTCAGTATACCATCTTCAACATGGTCGCGCGGCATTTATATTTTGAGTGTGAAGAGTAAAGACAGCAAGTTTGTCAAAAGGATAATGAAATAAATTAATTTGCAGGCCTTTACCTGCCATGCCCTCACGAAAGAAGAAAAAATTAATCAAGAAAATACTGCTTTCACTTTTATTCCTGGTGTCGCTGGGAGTGGGTGGTTATTTCATCTATTTCTGGTGGATGGAAAAACAAGCGGGCTTTGCACATTATCCGGGCTTCGGTATTTCACTTCCTATAGACTACCAGATCCACGGCATTGATGTTTCGCATCATCAGAGTGTGATCAGCTGGGAAGAAGTGAAGAAGATGAAGGTGAAAGATGTGCAACTGGGTTTCGCCGTGATCAAAGCAACTGAAGGTATCACCCGTGTGGACTGGCAGTTCCGCCGCAACTGGCGCGAAGCGAAGCAGGTAGGCATAGCACGCGGCGCCTATCATTTTTTCATATCATCCAGAGACGGAAAACAACAGGCTGAAAATTTTATAGCCACTGTCAAACTCGACAAAGGCGATCTCCCCCCTGTGCTGGATATTGAGCAGACCAACCGACAGAGCCCTGAAGTGATCAGGAAAAGAGCCATGGATTTTCTCAAAACCCTCGAAGCCCATTATGGCGTCAAGCCGATCATTTATACCAATGTTGATTTCTACGAGCAATATCTTGGCGAAGATTTCGCCGACTATCCATTATGGGTGGCACACTATATCCAACGTAACCGGCCACGCATAGAACGCAAATGGCTATTCTGGCAACATTCTGAAAAAGGAA
>JAHEFC010000137.1 GCA_024640385.1 Sphingobacteriales bacterium | reverse complement strand
TTCCCGTCCATGACCAGTTTATACTTGTAAAAACTGGTTCCATTCAACATGCCCCTGATATCCGAAACTGAGAACAGGGAGTCCTTCGCATTATTATTCACTACTACCGCTATAGCATCTGATGCAATTTTTCCAAATTTGGGTGCATACCCCAGTGTGTCGCGGAACAAATTAACTTCTTCTTCACTCAATCCCCTGGTAACGATTACCATCCTGATGCTGTCGTATTTCAGATCTTTCAGGCATTCGGCCTCTGGCTTGTAGTGTGTTATGATCTTTGCATTGGGATAATCAGCAACAAATACGCTGATCTGGGAGTCAATTACGGGTTTGAAGGTTTCATCCACACTGATATGGATGGTGCCTGAAGACAGCGTCTCCTCAGCTACCTGTTTGTTCTTGCTTCCTGAACAGCCATAGAACAGCAACAACAAAAACAAAAACTTTAGTTTACCACTCCCGCCCGACATGAATATATAAATGCTTTATTGGCCTTTTTTTGCTTTAAAACCCCTCCAGATCCTGAATCCCCCATAGACCACGCAGGCAATCCCGAAAATCGATGCTGCAAGCTGGTCAAAACCGAATTCATATCCAAGGTACCGATATGTTAGTAAGAAAAGACCGGCACCAACCCACAATAAACCCATGGTGAGGTCATATATTACCCTGATATTCGACTGGTTCCGCCTTTCTTTTTGCTCCAATTCCATATGCTTTTCCTTAACTAAATGGGGATGGGCAAGATAAGGAAAAATACAAATGGGAGGGTATATTTTTGGCAGAAATCAGGCGCGGGATGCGGGTGGCAGGTGGCAGGTTACAGGTGGCAGGTTACAGGTTGCGGATTCTACATATGTTCTATTGGGAATGGCTGGAATTCCGAATATTCCAAATTCTGCAACCTGCAACCCGCAACCTGCAACCCGCATTATATATCTTTGCCCGCATGAAAATCCTGATGGTTTGCCTGGGAAATATCTGCAGAAGTCCGCTGGCTGAGGGCATCCTGCAACATAAAACCCAGGAAGCCGGCCTGAACTGGACGGTGGAAAGTGCAGGCACCAACGGATATCATATCGGGGAGCCGCCCCACAGACTGTCCCTAAAAGTTGCAAAACTGAACGGGATCGACATCAGCCACCAGAGATCCAGGCAATTTAAGGCTAACGATTTTCAACGGTTCGACATGATCTATGCCATGGCTTCCGATGTGATCTATGAAATGAGGGCCATAGCGGGAAGGTCTTACAACCCCTCAAAAGTTGATTTGCTGATGAATGCCTTACACCCCGGGAAGCATATGGATGTTCCCGACCCCTGGTATGGAGGAGAAGACGGGTATCATGAGGTATTTCAGATGATCAATGTCGCTTGTGAACAAATTATAAAAAAGCATTCTAACGCTCTAACTTTCTAACTATGGTTTCAATTCCCCAGGGTACCCGTGATTTTTCGGCCGATGTAGTAAGGAAAAGGAATTTCATTTTTTCCACCATCCGGCAGGTATTCGAAATCTATGGATACGAACCCCTGGAGACCCCGGCCATGGAAAATCTGGATACCCTCATGGGGAAGTATGGGGACGAAGGCGATAAACTCATTTTCAAGATCCTGAACAACGGGCTCGACAATCCGGCCAAGCACGAGCAGGCCCGGAATAATTTTGAACAGGTGCTGGCAGGCAAAAACAGCTCCGGCATCACTGAACGTGCCTTGCGTTACGACCTGACCATACCCTTTGCCAGGTATGTTGCCATGAATCATGGTAAACTTTCTTTCCCCTTTAAAAGATACCAGGTGCAGCCCGTCTGGCGGGCCGACAGGCCTCAACGCGGCCGTTACCGGGAATTCTACCAGTGTGATGCCGATGTGGTAGGCAGCACTTCCCTGATGAATGAAGTTGAACTGGCAGCGATGTACAGGATGGTTTTTTTACGTTTAGGCATAAACGTTAGTATACGGATCAATAACCGGAAGATACTGGCGGCACTGGCGAATCTCTGCGGGGGGCATCAGTACCTGACCGACATCACTGTGGCCATCGACAAACTGGACAAGATCGGCATGGAAAAAGTCAAAGAAGAGCTGGCAGCAAAAGGTCTAAAAGAAGAACAGATCAGTACGATCGAAAAATACCTGTTGATCTCCGGTACAGATGAAGAGAAGATAAACCAGGCCGAACAACTTTTAGGAAATGACGAAGAAGGGAAAAAAGGATTGGAAGAAATGAAATACGTGCTTTCATTTTTCACAGACTCCGTAGAAACCGATCTGACCCTTGCCCGGGGATTGAATTATTATACCGGAACCATCTTTGAGGTGAAAGCCAGGGACGTGCAGATGGGGAGCATCGGCGGGGGCGGCAGGTACGACGACCTTACAGGGCTTTTCGGTGTCAAAGGCATACCAGGGGTGGGGATCTCGTTCGGAGTGGACAGGATCTATGACGTGATGGAAGAACTTAAACTGATGCCTGACCATCTTGCGAAAGGTACCCGGGCATTGTTCTTCAATATGGGTGAAGCGGAAGCTGCCGCAGCATTCAGGATCATGCAGGATCTCAGGGAGAAAAATATTTCTGCCGAACTCTACCACGAAAAAGCAAAGTTCGACAAACAGTTCAAATATGCAGAGCGGAAGAATATCGCCTTTGCAGTTTTTATTGGTGCAGATGAGATCGCAACCCAAACGGCGGTTGTTAAGAATCTCGAAAGCGGACTTCAGGAAAAAGTGCCATTCGGCGATCTGGAGACATACCTTGGGTAGGGTTATTCCGAATTCCGGATTGCGAATTCCGGATTGCGAATTCCGGATTGCGAATTCCGGATTGCGGATTCCGGATTGCGGATTTCCGATTGCGAATAGTTTGAATTCAAAATTCGGAATCCGGAATTCGGAATCCGGAATCAGCCAATCCGCCAATCCGTCAATCCGCTAATCCGCCAATCTCTCATAAATCACCGCCGCTCCCTGCCCTACTCCCACACACATGGAAGCTATACCGTAACGCGTGTTACGTCTTCGCATTTCGTGCAGCAAAGTGGTGGAGATCCTTACCCCCGAACAACCCAGCGGATGCCCAAGCGCAATAGCCCCTCCATTCACATTCACCAGGGAAGGATCAAGGCCAAGTTCGTTTATACATGCCAGTGATTGAGAGGCAAATGCTTCGTTCAGCTCAATAAGCCCTATATCACTGAGCTTCAACCCTGCACGTTCAAGCGCTTTCCGGATCGCCGGTACAGGCCCTATACCCATAATGGACGGATCAACACCAGACACCGCCATGGATACCACTCTTGCCATCGGCTTAAGGTCATAACCAGCCAGGCCCGCTGCATCTACCAGCAACATAGCGGCAGCGCCATCGTTAATGCCTGATGAATTACCCGCGGTAACGGTCCCGTCTTTGGCAAAGGCCGGTTTGAGCTGCGAGAGTTTTTCAAGAGATGTCTGCCTGGGGTGTTCATCTGCTTTCACCACCCCATCTTCCACTTCCACAGGCACAATCTCATCATCCCATCTGCCTTCCTCTTTAGCCTCAAAATATTTCTGCTGTGATGAATACGCAAATGCATCCTGGTCTTCCCTGCTGATCTTCCACTGACGGGCCACATTCTCGGCGGTTTCGCCCATGGAGTAAGGATGATACATGGCCTTCAGTTTCGGGTTGATAAATCGCCAACCTAAAGTGGTATCATAGATCTCTGTTTTACGGGAGAACTTTTCATTGTTCTTGGCCATCACATAAGGCGCGCGAGTCATGCTTTCCACACCACAGGCAATGTAAACATCGCCTTCATTGCACATGATCGCCCTGGAGGCATCCATAATAGCCTGGAGCCCGCTGGCGCACAAACGGTTTACCGTACTGCCTGCCACGGTAACCGGAAGCCCCGCAAGCAGGGCCGCCATCCTGGCCACATTACGGTTGTCTTCCCCGGCCTGATTGGCGTCGCCGGCGATCACATCCTCGATCCGGTTGATATCAACGCTGTTATTCCGTTCTAGTAATGCAATGAGCACTTTGGCCAGCAGATCATCGGGCCGGACGGAAGATAATGCCCCGCCATATTTACCGATCGGTGTTCTGACTGCATCAATTACAAATACTTCTTTCATCCAACAAAGAAAGCGATTTCCCACATTTCCTGCATTCTGGCTTACCTTTGAAGCATGAAAAGTAATATCAGGGATCTTTCCCTGGAGCAGATCCAGGATCTGTTCAAAACCATGGGGGAACCTGCATTTCGTGCCAAACAGGTATGGGAATGGTTATGGCAGAAACATGCAGCTTCTTTTGGAGATATGACCAATCTGTCGAAAACGCTGAGGGATAAATTGGGTGAAAAATTCAGCCTTCCTTCACTCACTGTGGATACGATACAAACCTCAACAGACGGAACAATTAAATCAAGATTCCGCACGCACGATGGACATATGGTGGAAGGCGTACTGATCCCTACAGAGTCCAGGATGACAGCCTGCGTTTCATCCCAGATCGGTTGCAGCCTCAGTTGTAAATTCTGTGCTACTGGGTACCTCGACAGAAAAAGAAACCTCGAATTTGATGAGATCGTGGACGAAGTGGCGATCCTGAACAAACAATCTGAAGAATCCACGGGAAAAAAACTAAGCAATATCGTTTTCATGGGTATGGGTGAACCCCTGCTCAATTATAAAAATGTACTGAAAGCCATCGAGCGGATCACGGCACCGGACGGAATAGCCATGAGCCCGCGCAGGATCACCGTATCAACTGCCGGAGTGGCCAAGATGATCCGGCAATTGGGTGACGACGAGGTCAAATTCAAACTTGCACTCTCCCTGCATGCAGCCAATGATGCAAAACGAAATGAGATCATGGGTATCAATGAAACCAATAATCTCAAATCACTCATTGATGCTCTTAATTATTTCTACAAAAAAACCAGGAACGAGATCACCTTCGAGTATATTCTCTTCAAAGACTTCAACGACTCTTTGAAAGATGCGGATGAACTGATCAAGATCTACAGGCAAGTGCCCGCTGATCTTATCAATATCATAGAATATAATCCCATTGATTTTGCCAGCTTCTCCAAGCCGGATGAAGAAAAGGTAGAGGCCTTCATGGAGTACCTGGAGAAGAACCGGGTGAATGTAAGGCTGAGAAGAAGCCGGGGCAAGGATATTGATGCAGCCTGTGGTCAGTTGGCGAATAAAAACTAAAATCAGAGAGGCAGAGAGTCTGAGAGTCTGAGAGTCAGAATTCCTGGGTAGATCTGCCTTCAATATTCTGACTCTTTGACTCTCTGTCTTTCTGACTCTCTCAAAATAGCGTAGTTTTGCGCTTCAGGTCGCAAATCGGCCTTCCTGTTGTAAAACAGTATGTATATGAAAAGAAGAACAGACAATTTCGACAAATTCGTTCCAGGCAAGAAGAACGCAGCCATTAAAGAACAATTCCGCCAGGAAAAAAAGAAATGGAAGAAAGACAGGGCCGCCGCCATTGAGGTCACCAAGCAGAGAAAGCTGGAAGCCGATATTCCAAAACCCATAACGATCAAGAAAAAGGTCACGAACGACCAGATGCCCCTGAACAAATACGTGGCCCATTCAGGCATTTGCGGGAGAAGGGAAGCTGCATTGTTGGTCAAAGATGGCAAAGTACAGGTGAATGGAGCAGTGGTCACTGAGCCGGGTCATAAAGTGAGCGCTAAAGACGAAGTGAAAGTGAATGGCAAAAAGATCAGCATCGTAGTTGACCTGGTGTACATTCTGCTGAATAAGCCTAAAGACTATCTTACTACATCTGCTGATCCGGAAGGGCGGAAAACAGTTCTCGAACTGATAAAAAATGCCAGTAAAGACCGCGTGTTCCCCATAGGAAGGCTTGACCGGAATACAACCGGTGTGCTGTTACTCACCAACGACGGAGAACTGGCGCAGAAATTATCTCACCCGTCCAATGAAGTAAGAAAAGTGTATGAAGTGAAACTCGACAAGCCGGTTGCAAAAAAAGATATGGAAGAGATCGCAAAAGGCATAACACTGGATGACGGCTTTATCAAGGCAGATGCTGTTGCCTATGCGGATGCAAAAGATAAAGCGGTGATCGGTATCGAAATTCATAGCGGCAGGAACAGGATCGTCAGAAGAATCTTTGAACATCTTGGATATGATGTCAGGAATCTTGACCGGGTAGTTTTTGCAGGACTCACCAAGAAGAATGTGGACCGGGGTAAATGGAGATATCTTTCTGAAAAAGAAGTCAGGGCATTGAAATTCTTCGGCGCCGATTCAAAAAAATCCCCGAAGAAAAAATCATGACACAGTTTCAGCTGAATATCATTTACGAAGATGATAATATTGTAGCCGTCAATAAGCCATCAGGGCTGCTTTCTATACCAGACCGGTTCGATGCCAAGATCCCTTCCCTGAAACAGATCCTCGTTGAGAAATATGGAGAGATCTTTGTAGTCCATCGCATTGACCGTGATACCAGTGGAATTATCCTGTTTGCAAGGAATGAGGAATCGCACCGGTATTTCTCCATGGCTTTTGAGGAGCACAAGATCGCTAAAACATATCTTGGCCTTGTTCATGGCACTCCGGCTCCTGCCAGTGGAACTATCGACAAGCCCATTGCCCACCACCCGGTGCTCAAGGGCAAAATGGTGGTGCATAAGAACGGTAAACCTTCTGTCACTCATTATAAAACACTTGATTCTTTCGGCCTTTACAGTATTATTGAATTTGAAATAGAAACAGGCCGTACCCACCAGATCAGGGTGCATATGCAGGACAAGGGCAACCCCATAGTATGTGATCCACTGTACGGAACTGCGGATCCGGTCTATCTCTCGCGCATCAAAAGAAACTTCAAACTTTCCAAGAACCAGGAGGCGGAGATCCCTTTATTGAACAGGCTGGCCCTGCACGCGCACTCCCTGGAGTTTAAAACTCCCGGAGGCAATACGGTAAAACTGGAAGCGGAACTGTTCAAGGACATGCAGGCAACTTTAACTCAGCTTAGAAAAAATTCGAAATAATTTCCCCTACCTCCAAGGTAGGGACCTTGGAGGTAGGGACCTTGGAGGTAGGGACCTTGGAGGTAGGGACCTTGGAGGGAGGCCCCTTGGAGGAAGAATGATTTTACAAAACTTTATCCTACTGTTTTAGTAGACTTTATTATATTTGCAGTCTAAAAATTCAGATATGGGACTACGTTTAGGAGATATTGCTCCAAATTTCAAGGCTAAAACCACTGCAGGAGATATTGATTTTTATGAATACCTGGGCGATGGCTGGGGTATTTTATTTTCTCACCCTGCAGACTATACACCTGTTTGTACAACTGAACTGGGAAAAACTGCATTATTGCAGGAAGAATTCCGAAAGCGCAATGTGAAAGTGCTTGCGGTAAGTATTGATCCGCTGGATAAGCACTTCAGCTGGGTGAAAGACATCAACGAAACACAGCACTGTAATGTTGACTTCCCCATTATTGCTGATGAAGACAGGAATGTTGCCACATTGTACGATATGATTCATCCTAATGCATCAGAGACCGCTACGGTGCGTTCCCTGTTCGTGATCGGCCCTGATAAAAAAGTAAAACTGATCATCACCTATCCCGCTTCAACCGGAAGAAATTTCCATGAAGTACTGCGCGTGGTGGATTCATTACAACTTACTTCAGGTTATAGTGTTGCCACTCCGGCCGACTGGAAAGAAGGAGAAGATGTAATTGTTGCACTTTCCGTAAACACAGAGGACGCAATAAAGAAATTCCCTAAAGGTGTTAAGGTAGTTAAACCTTACCTGAGGTATACACCGCAGCCGAATAAGTAAATGATTAAAAAGTCAAAAGTCAAAAGTAGAAAGTCAAAAAGTTTTGCGAAAACCTTATTTTGACTTTTGAATTTTGACTTTTGACTTTACTTCATCCCCCCACCCTTGCGCACCGAGCCCTTTCCGAATTTATTCTTCAGTGAATCAATGGCTTTGTAGAGTTCGGCCTTCTTCTCCTTATTGCTGAACAGATTGGTCTGTATGGCTTCATTAGTCAGCTCGCTTAACCTGACGCCCATCAATCGAACCTTCTCCCCTTTCCGGTATAATTTATGGAACAGCTCTTTGGCTACGGGGATAAGTTCATCGTCGTAGAAAGTATAAGGTATGGTTGTCTGGCGCGACGTTGTTTCGAAATCCGGATATCTTATCTTAACGGCGATCACGCCAGCTGTTTTGTTATCCTCCCTCAACTCAAAAGCTACTTTCTCGGTCATCCTCACCAGTTCACTCATCAGAAAGTCCAGATTGCCTGTATTTTCTTCAAATGTATTTTCTGTAGATACTGATTTGGCCTCGTGGTATGGTATCACTTCGCCATGATGAATCCCTTTGGCTTTCTGTAATAGGTCCAATCCGTATTTACCCAGCCTGTTTTCCAGCAAAGCAGGTGGTGTGGCCGCAATATCTCTGATATGTTCTATACCCATTTGCAGCAGGACACGATAGGTTTGCTCCCCAACTCCCGGGATCTTGTTTACCCGTAACGGAGCAAGAAATTCTTCTTCCTGACCAGGGGGAACTATCAGATAGCCATTCGGTTTTGCTTCGTCTGTGGCGATCTTTGCGACCATTTTATTGGAGCCCAGTCCGAAAGAAATGTTCAGGCCGGTTTCTTTGATGATCTCTTCCCTTAAGGCAATGGTCCACTCGTAAGGCTTGTGGTATTTTTCCATACCTCTGAGATCGATATAGAATTCATCAATCGATGCTTTTTCAAACAGCGGTGCTTTCCCGGCAATAATATTTGTCACCCACCTGGAATACCGGCTGTACTCTCCCCTGCTGCCTTTCACTACGATGGCCTGAGGACACAACTGCAAAGCCTTGCTCATGGGCATGGCAGAATGCACGCCATACTTTCTTGTTTCATAACTGGCCGCTGTAACAACGCCCCTTTCCCTGCTTCCTCCAACTATGATGGGCTTGCCTTTCAGTGAAGGATCATTGATGCATTCGACTGCAACAAAAAAAGCATCTAGATCGAAATGAGCAATCATCTGGAGTTCATACCGAATTAAAAAGTTAAAAGTAAAAAGTAAAAAAGGGAACCCATTTTTTAATTCTTACTTTTTACTTTTTAATTATTTCAGATCTGCGCCTCAATCAAACCATCCGGCAGATCGAGCAGCAGCTTCTTTGTTTTCTTATCGATCTTCAGCAAGCTTCCCTCGTTAATGGGAATGAGAATATCGTCGTGTTCTTTGTATTGTATCCGGCACATTACCTGGTGGGGCTGTTCAATCACTTCAAGCACTTCCCCCAATGCAATGTCTTTATCATAAACCATGAAGCCCAGCAGGGAAATCGGGGCGTTCGCGGCAGCGAACTTTTTAAAATCGGATTCTTCCAGCCAAACCTGTTTCTGTACCAGTGTGGCCGCCTTCTCTTTTGTAATGATCCCTTCAA
>JAHEFC010000443.1 GCA_024640385.1 Sphingobacteriales bacterium | reverse complement strand
TGCACCCACATCAGTGATCCCTTCAAGATGGCACATGGTAGGTATATCGATCCCGTTATCTTTGCAAACCTCCAGTATGGTTTTACCCGGTTCAACTTTAAGCAGTTTATCATCAATATGTATATCTATTGTTGCCATAAACCTTTTTCAAATTGTACTTCCTCCTGCATTTTGGATTCATAGTCATCCCTGAAATGGCGCAACGTACTCATGAACGGATTAGGCGCCGATGCACCAAGGCCGCACAAACTTGCTTCCTGTACATAGACCGCTAGTTCTTCAAGCCGGTCAAGATCCAGCCTGGTCGCTTTTCCGGCATAGATCTTTTCCAGCATGTCGTGCATCATCCTGGTTCCCACCCGGCAAGGCACACATTTGCCACAACTTTCATCCATGCAGAATTCCATGAAATAACGCGCCACATCCACCATATCAGAATGCTCATCCATGATGATCAATCCGCCGGAACCCATTATAGAACCGAGACTGACCAGGGCTTCATAATCCATTTTCACATCAAGGTGGGCCGCAGGAATGCATCCGCCGGAAGGGCCGCCGGTTTGTGCCGCTTTAAATGCGCCACCACCCTGAATACCACCGCCTATCTCGTATACGATCTCTCTGAGTGTAGTACCCATGGATACTTCAATCAAACCGGAATAATTGATCTTGCCTGCCAGTGCAAACACTTTGGTGCCTGAACTCTTAGGCGTACCTATTTCACTGTACCATTCACCACCATTATTGATGATGGGGGCTATAGATGCAAATGTCTCCACATTGTTGATCAAGGTTGGCTTACCCCATAGGCCTGATTCTGCAGGGAATGGTGGCCTCGGTTTAGGTGTGCCCCGTTTGCCTTCAATGGATGCGATCAGTGCTGTTTCTTCACCGCAGACAAATGCTCCGGCACCGATTCTCACTTCCACATCAAACGAAAAATTACTGCCCAGGATATTTACCCCAAGCAGTCCCGTCTTCTTGGCCTGCTTAATGGCAAGTTCAAACCTTCTTATTGCGAGTGGATATTCGCCTCTTATGTATGCATAACCCTTATTGGCGCCAACTGCATAAGCCGCAATGGCCATACCTTCAAGTACCCGGTGGGGATTACCTTCCAGTACACTACGGTCCATGAATGCACCGGGATCACCCTCGTCGCCATTGCATACCACATATTTCTGGTCACTAACATGCTTGTATACTGTTTCCCATTTAAATCCTGTAGGATATCCGGCACCGCCCCTGCCCCTCAACCTGCTTTGCTTCAACTCGGCGATCACTTCTTCCGACGACATCAGGAAAAGCACTTTACTCAGTGCAGAATACCCATCGTGCACCAGGTAATCATCTACTTCTTCCGGGTTCAATTCACCACAGTCTTTCAGAACGATCTTCAGTTGTTTTGAAAAGAAGGGATCCTCAGCAGCATTGATAAATGGAACTGGTCTTGAATCCGAGAATAACAAAGAAGTAATTAAGGGCTTGTGTTCGATAAACTGTGCATCGTTGATTCGGGAAATATCGCTCTTGCCTATTTTCTGGTAGATTGTATTGTCAGGAAGATATTTCACAAGCGGTCCTTGGTTACATGGTCCCATACAACCAGTGGGTACAACGGATACTTCAGCTTCAAGACCGCGTTGTTTAATATCTTCCTGCAATGATTTTAATACCTCTTCAGCACCCGTTGAAATACAGCCTGCACCGCAGCATACACCGATCTTGTGTTTGATGCATGAGTGTTTCTCTTTTGCCTTTGAGGTTATTGTATTGAACTCAAGCCGGTTCATGTTCTCTTATTTTTGCCCTGATCTCAGTTACAATATGGTCAGCGCTCACTTTAGCTTCCACTTCATCATCAACCACAACTACCGGGGCAAGACCACAGGCCCCTACACACCTGGCCACCTGTATACCCAGTTTTTCATCAGCAGTCACCTGCCCTGCCTTGACCCCGAATTCCTTTTCCAGTTCCTGCAAGATCGCCTGGGCACCTTTCACATAACAGGCAGTACCAGTGCAAACCAGGCAGGTATGCTCACCTTTGGATTTCAACGAGAAGAAATGGTAGAATGTGACAGCAGCATATACACGGGCGGGCGGAAGATGTAAAGATTTCGTGATATAGGAAAGTACAGGAATAGGAAGATAACCGTAAGCATTCTGTGCAGTATGCAGGATCTCGATCAGTGCTTCGGGCCGGTAATTCTCTTTCCTGATCTTTGCTGCTATGAGTTTTATCCTGGGGTCAGCTTTAGTAGTTTCAACGTCTGCTATCGGAGTAGCCTGTTTCATCACTAATATAATCGCACAAAACTATTGACCCTTCATCAGGCTAAAAATGATATATATCATTGAAAGAAATGGTTTGCATTTGAATATACATCTGACTATCTTGAGAGAACAATACTAACAACTGTTTGTTTATGAACACACCTATTGATCTTCGGATCAGCTCTATTTTGTTTGCAGTGATATTGTTTTCGTGCCAAAAAGAAAATACCATTGAGGTCACGGATCCAGTTGTTGTTGAAGCAGCAACAGCCAACATTAACACCACTTGTAATTATGTTTATGACCCGACTACCCTGAACGGCTGGACAGAAATATTCAACGAGGAATTTGATGGAGGCGCTGTCAATACAGCCAACTGGAACATCTGGACGGGAGGTGCTTACAATAATGAACTGCAATATTACCAGGGCGCCAATTTAGCAGTAAGTAACAGCATATTAAGCATTACCGCTAAAAAAGAAAAAGTATCCGGTGTTACTACCCCATTCACAACACGCCTGTCAACTTTTAATTATACTTCAGGCCGGATAGAAAGCAAAGCCTTATATTCTGCATCATCAACATCTCCTAAGATCAGGATGATTGCACGTATTAAATTGCCGCAGGGTTATGGCATGTGGCCGGCATTCTGGAGTTATGGGGATCCATGGCCCACGCAAGGTGAGATCGATATTCTTGAAGCAAGAGGCCAGGAACCTTTTACCTACTACACGAATTATTTTTACGGTACCCAGGCCAACAGGAACCTGGTGTCCAATGCTTCATCAACCGTAAATTCTTCAGCAAGTCTTCAAACCTGCTGGCATGTGTATGAATTGATCTGGGAGCAGACTGCACTGAAATTCTATCTCGACGGCCAATTGGTAGACACAAAAACAGGTGGCTATGTACCTGATCTCTTCGGCAAAAAGGAAAAGATCGTACTGAACCTTGCAGTAGGCGGCAAATTCTTCACCAGGCTTAGTGCCAGGGATATCGTTCCCGGTACGATGTATATTGACTGGGTGAAGGTATATAAGCAAGGATAGAGGCGAGAGGCGAGAGGATATAGGTTGCAGGTGGCAGGTTGCAGGGAAAATCTTATCTTTTCAAAAAAAAGGCTATTC
>JAHEFC010000002.1:15071-27516 GCA_024640385.1 Sphingobacteriales bacterium | reverse complement strand
TGAGCATAGCATTTTTCAGATCTATTCAATAACCAAACATTCACGTCAACGCTGGTCCTTAAGCTGGTGCAAGATGGCAAACTGAGCCTTGAAACCAAGCTCAGCCATTTTTATCCGGAGATCGGGTATGCCAGTAAGATCAGTATTTCGAATTTATTATCTCACACGTCGGGCCTGAAAGAATACACGCAAACCAGCGACATTAAGGGAGGATCTGAAAAAGAGTTTATTGATTTCGCAAAGAAATATCCATTGGATTTTGAACCGGGATCTTCATGGTCGTACTCCAATACCGGTTATTTTTTCCTGGGATTTATCATCAGCAAGATCACGGGCCTCACCTATGAAGCGGCGATGAGCCAGTATATTTTTAAGCCCTTGGGCATGAAGCATTCCGGATTTGATTTTAAGCTGCTCAACTCTCCTGATAAAACTATCGGATATGACCTATATTATAGTGATTTGAAGAAACCTGCCATGATCTATGATCCCCCCGGCCCGTATGCTGCAGGAGCCATTTGGAGTGATCCCATGGATCTTCTGATATTTCACCAGGCGTTGCAGGGATATAAACTGGTCAACAGGAAACTACAGGATAGTGCGTATCAACCACTAAAGAACCAGTATGGTTTGGGTTGGCAAGTCGATTCTTTTGAGAACAGGAAGATGGTAAAACATAGCGGCGGTGCAGCGGGATATCGGTCCCAGTTCATCCGTATTCCGGAAGATGATGTTTGCATTGTGGTACTTGCCAATGCTGAACTTTTCATTGATGGGATAACTGGCCAGATCCTTAATATTTTATATGGAAAGCCATTCAAGGTACCGGTGCATCAAAAGGTATCGGCCAATCTGCTCAAACACTACGAGGGTACTTACCAGATCCCGAATGGACCTTTCCTCATAGCAGAAATTGACCACGATGTGCTTACCGTCCAGGCCAGGGGGCAGGGCACCACTAATTTATTTACAGAGGGGCTGAACAGGTTCTATGTCACAGAGATCAATGGCTACGTATCGTTCATGAGGGGTCATAACAAAATGGCTGATACGCTGGTTCTGGAACAGAATGGAAGAACGATCAAATGTCCGAGAATACAAGCCAATTGGGGCATTACAGGTTCAGCTACAGCCAATGGCTGGGAGGGTCCGGATATTCCATTTGAAAAACAGGGTGATACCAATCAATGGATGGCCAGGAAGATCAGTTTGAAAGATGGAGAAATTAAATTTCGTCTCCTTAATGATTGGACACGAAATTTAGGAACAGGAGAAAAAGGGGCCCTGGTATCCAATGGATCTAATATGGTGGTGAAGGCCGGGGTATATGATATTGAATTGAATTTAAGCGATAGCAGGAATCCAACATTCAAAATGACACCGGTAGTTGCAGGACGGTAATGATGTTGATGCAAACCAAAGCCCTTTGTTTATTAGAAGGGCTAAAGCGTTCATATACAGCATCTTAGGATATCTGGTATGGGTAATCCCAGAATATTATAATATTATAGGTTTGTAATCCTAAAATATTATAATAATTTAGGTTTACAATCCTAAAATATGATAAATAGGATCATCCAGCATCAGATCGAGAAACGGCTATTTAAGGGAAAAGCAATCATCCTGCTGGGCCCCCGACAGGTGGGTAAGTCGACCCTGGTCAGTGCTATTACCCATGGTAAAGACCCTGTTATTATGACTGGTGATGATGCCGACGACCGAAAGTTGCTTACGGACGCTTCTGTCGCAGGATTAAGATCGATCCTCGGGAATAAGACAATTCTCTACATTGACGAGGCGCAAAGAATTCCGGACATAGGTATCACCATCAAGCTGATCACTGATCATATCAAAGAAGTACAAGTAATCGCGACGGGTTCGTCTTCATTTGATCTCGCCAATAGAACCAATGAGCCACTGACGGGAAGGAAATACGAGTTTCAACTTTTCCCTTTGAGCTTTGAAGAAATGGTAACTCATCATGGTTTACTGGAAGAGAAGAGGAGCCTTAAGCATAGGTTGGTATACGGATATTATCCGGAGATCGTCACCAAACGCGGCGAAGAGAAAGAGTTGTTGGCCTTACTCGCCAACAGTTATCTATACAAAGATCTGTTGATGCTGGAGCAACTGAAGAAACCGCAACTGTTGGAAAAGCTTGTCAGAGCGTTGGCATTGCAAGCGGGAAGTGAGGTGAGTTTTAATGAGTTGGGTAGAACCGTAGGGACAGATAATAAAACCGTGGAGAAATACATCGATCTTCTTGAGAAAGCTTTTGTGGTCTTCAGGCTTCCCGCATTCAGCAGAAATGTGCGCAATGAGATCAGGAAAGGGAGGAAGATCTATTTTTTTGATTGCGGTATCAGGAATGCCGTGATCAATGATTTCCGTCCATTTGACATCCGCTCAGATAAAGGAGCAATATGGGAAAACTTCGTGATCGCGGAAAGGATGAAGTTTATCCACTATAACGGTCTTCCAGTGAAACAATATTTCTGGCGCACAACACAGCAGCAGGAGATCGATCTGGTTGAAGAAGGTGAAAACTTATCGGCATTCGAAATAAAAACATCGGAGGTTGCCAACGCCAGGTTCCCCGCCACTTTTACGAACAATTATCCAGGTTCGGTATACAGACAAATCCATATGGGCAACGTTGAGTCGATACTTATTAGAAATGGAGGAATGGTGTCTTGAATGATCAGACTTTCATCTCCGTATTATTTATCCCGCTACGCTTTCCTTTTTCCTATATTTAGCAAAACACACTAAAGCCCCTGCTATGGCATATCATTTCAGAACGCTCCTCGTTTTTTTATTGGTAACAACCGCAGCTTTCTCCCAGAAGAAATTTGAAGTGAACGACCTCGTCAAACTCGTAGGTATATCTGATCCCCAGATCTCGCCCGATACAAAAACGATTGCGATCATAGTTTCAAAAGCAGATACTGTATCAAACACATACAAAACAGAACTCGATTTGGTCGATATTGCCACCGGCACTATTCGACCACTTACATTCGATCGCCAGGGAGTAACACAGCCCCGCTGGTCGCCAGACGGATCGATCATTTCATTTGTAGCAAGAACCACAGCTGGCGGTAACCAATTGTTTGCTTTGAATATGCTTGGTGGTGAGGCCAAACAGATCACGAATGCGCCCAATGGCGTTCAACACTATGCCTGGAGTCCCGATGGAGCCAGTATCGCATACGTTACATCTGATGATGTACCCGGTAAAGACATGGTCAAAAAAGGATACGATGCATTTGAGATCAGGAACAACGATATGTTTCTCTCTGCAACAAGGCAACCCGCGCATATCTGGCTTATCCCCGCAACAGGCGGTGAAGCAAAACGCCTGACCTCGGGCTCATGGTCCTTACCGGTTACGATTCCGCCCGGTCCTCCATCTTCCCCGCTATCATGGTCTGCCGACAGCAGGCAGATCGTATTCGTCAAAGTGATCTCTTCTTATTCCGGCGATAATATGTACCGGTCAACACAGATACTTAATGTGGCCGATGGTTCCATTAAGCCCCTGACCACCAGGGACCAGATGGAAGGTTATCCTACCTTGTCTCAAGACGGATCCAAACTAACGTATTGGTATACACGAGAAGGGACGCGCGGAAACATCAACGACATCTGGGTCACATCGCCAACAGGTGGAAATGGAAAGAATGCGACTCTTGCGCTGGACAGGGATATCTACAGGGCCATCTGGATGCCCGATGGAAAAACACTATTGATCGGCGGGCATGATGACCATCGTACTTCACTCTGGTTACAACCCCTGGATGGTGCCGCTAAGAAACTAAACCTTGGAACGCTGAGTCCAAACTGGTCGTTCTGGGTAGATATGAATGTAGGCAAGAATGGTTCCATTGCTTTCACTGCAACGGATCCCAACACACCCACTGAATTGTATTATATGGAGAGTGCTACCACGGCTCCAAAGCGGCTGACCAATTTTAATGAAGCGGTTCGTACGATGTCTCTCGGTAAAACAGAAACCATCAGGTGGGAGCTCGAGGGGTTCAGCCATAGTGGGTCACTGACATATCCAACGGACTATACGCCCGGCAAAAAATATCCCCTGGTACTCATTGTTCACGGAGGGCCTAATGCGGCTTCCATTGAAAATTTTGCACCTCGTTCCCAGCTCTTCGCCAACAAAGGATATTTTGTTTTTGAACCCAATTACAGGGGGAGAGATAACCTCGGGTCTAAATATAAGCTCGCGATTGCGCAGGATGCCGGTGCCGGGCCAGGAAGGGATGTAATGGCAGGAGTCACTAAACTCATCGGCACGGGTATGATCGACTCAGCGAAGATGGCGGTAACCGGCTGGAGTTATGGCGGATACATGACGGCATGGCTGGCAGGAAATTACGATGTATGGAAAGCTGCTGTTGCGGGTGCTGCTGTTACTGAACTCAACGATCAGTACAACTTAAGTGATGGAAATGTGAATTGGGGCAGAACATTGGGGTCGCCTTACAAGGGCAATATGCAAAAATATGTTGACCAGTCGCCCATCACCTATGCGCACAAAACGAAAGCACCCACGTTGATCCTTGCCAATACGGAAGATCCAAGGGTGCCGGTGACGCAATCCTATAAACTATACCATGCGCTGATGGATAATGGAGTGACCACCCGGTTCATTGCTTGGCCTTTGCCCGCGCATAATGCTTCGGATCCGGTTCGTCAGAGAGAAGTCAGCAAGTACTGGATGGCATGGGTCGACAAATACCTGAAGGGGGTTAATTCTTCAGAGGGGTTGTTGATTGAGAAGTGATCGGATTTTTTCACTTGTATTTGTGGGTTTAAATGTGGCAAAAACTTGCAGAAATCTTCAAAATATTTTATATTTCTAAAACAGTGTGCATTTTGATTGGGAGGTAAAAGGCAAATCTCAAATGCACTACCAAAACTAGCTAACCAATGTAAATCCAAAACACCAAACTATGTGTACCAGTTTCAGAAATCCAGTGCAGTGCATCCTTCCGCCTTATATTTCTAACAAGTTCAAGAAAACCAAAGATGTTCCGCTGGCGGAATCGCTGGATAATGACCTCAGGAATTACCGGTTCAGGAGTGACCGTATGTTCTTCTCGGCCATGCCCAAGGCCAATATGGAAATGATGCTGGTATCCAAAGCCAAGCCAGCCAAACCAAGAGCCAGTATAGAACTGTATCATGTGGGTCACAAGTATAGCCTGCCGGGCAAGCGGATGAAGACTACTGAGATCGCTAAAGACAAGGATGCTAAAAATGTGCTGAACGGTACAAAACAGACCTGGAATTTTTATTACTCGATCTTCAAAAGAAACAGTCTGGACGGTGATGGCCTCACCCTGGTGAATTCGATCCACTATGGAAAGAAATACAAGAACGCCATGTGGAACGGCCGGCAGATGGTATTTGGAGATGGAGATAAAAAGGTATTTGGGTCTTTTACGCTGGATATTGACATCATTGCGCATGAGCTTGCACATGGCGTAACACAGTATGCTGCCAATTTCGATTATGAGAATCAGCCAGGCGCATTGAACGAATCTTTTTCTGATGTGTTCGGCATCATGGTAAAGCAGTTTGCACTGAAACAAAATGTTGAGCAAAGCAACTGGCTGATCGGCGAGAACATTATGCTTGGTGATTCATATGCGCTGAGAAGTCTTGCTGCCCCGGGAACAGCTTTTAAAGACCATCCGAGTTGGGGAGACGACCCGCAACCGGCCACCATGGATAAATACTTACATTTCCCCAATACTGAAAAAGGGGATTGGGGCGGGGTGCATTACAATTCAGGTATCCCTAATTTTGCTTTTTACACTGCCGCTATGGAAGCCGGAGGATTTGCCTGGGAAACAGTTGGGAAGGTGTGGTATGCTGCATTGACGGAATCTTTAAACAACCGATCGGATTTTGCAGAAGCAAAAAATGCAACCATTTCGCAGGCAAGAAAATTGTTTGGTCAGAACAGTAAAGTTCACAAAGCCGTGACCAGGGGCTGGAAAGCTGCAAAAGTTAAATAATGGTAACCATTGAACTACAAAGATCTGGGGGACTGATGGGAAGATCGGCCAGTGCCAGGGGTGAATTCGATCTGGATGAAGACGAACTTGCTATTAAGCTGAAGCAGGCAGTACGGGACCCGAATCCAAAGGCAAGGGATGATTTTTATTATACCATGGTCATTAATCAAAAAAAGCAATTTGCCGTTGATGCCGGAAAATTGAAAGGCGAGCTGAAAAAGATATTTTCGAAACTGGAAGACGAACTGAAGGTTGATCCGGTGAAATAGACTTATTTCAGACTGCCCTCTATCTCAAGTTCCCTGCGGTATTCTTCGAATTTATCAAGAAATGCTTTTTCTGAAGCATGAGGGAAGTTATAAGTGAAAACATGACTGATCTCTTTTTTATTCTCCACCTCCCTTGATTGACGGTAAGCCTGCAGCCATTCGTCGTAGTGTTTGATCAATTCCTCGGCATGAGGAATAATACTGGCCGGTATCAGGTGGCCCTTGGTGAGCAGTAGGTCCCTTATTTTTTCATTGCACTCCTTCAGGATCTTTTCCCTGTATTCATTGTTGGCGTCATAGCCGCGAAGGGTGATCAGGCTTCGTATCATTTGTAGTTTGACCGGTGCCAACAATTCTTCCAGCGACCGGAGTTTGAAATTGAACCGGGCGTCGTAAAACTTATCTCTTTTTTTGAATTCCTCCTCTATGGTTTTTTCTATCCGGACTTCACGTTTATAGAAGAAGAGCCCGATCAGTGCAAGTACAAATCCATCAACAAGAATCCTGGAGATGATCTCAGTAACAGTGTCTGACATATTAAAAGGTTTTACGTTTCACAGAACTATTTTTTGAAAGGGTATAAAAAATTTTCAGGAATCATAATGCCAGTGATACCACTAACCGGGTATCATAATGTATCAAATATTGGAACTGAGGCGGGCAGGATTAGCGTTGAATGTAAAACTTGCATTAATTCTTTTTAAAGTTATTCACAATTTTGAAAAATTCATTTGAAGTATCTAACTTAATTCTGCAATAGTTGAATGCGTTTTTACTTCTGATATGAAAAGCTGTTGCATCAAAAGTTAATTGAACCCTTCGAAGGCGTTTCTTCCCCTAGGTCCTGAGAATAGCATTGATTTTTAAAAGAAAGAGTCTAACCATGAAACACATGTGCTTACCATGCATCAATGCATTGTCATGTCCGTATTCATTTGAGTCAGGACATTCTGCAAGCAGCAGTTCAATCCATAACCCCTTTGATTTGATGCCTTACAGCAGCCATGCTGATCATATACCATTCATTTCTGAAACCGAATGAGCCCGTTTCTTTCTTTTTTGAAGGATGACCTAAATAAGTTTATCAGCGATAAGATCGGTGCTAACGACAAGTTTGTGTATGTGGCTAACCTGAATAATATCACAGATTCCACCACAGCAAATCTTGACAATAAAGTAATTGTATCGATAGCAGCAATTGAAGAAGATAAGAACAAAAAAGATCCCAATAATTATACGAAAGAGAATGGCAAGATCATATACCGCCAGCCTGTTGTTTGGGTGAACCTGGTATTGCTATTTACATTTTATACAAAAAGTACTGAGAACTATAACGGAATTGACACACTGGCTTATGTGATACAGTATTTCCAGACCCGGATGGGACTTGATCAGGCCAAAGCAGTGATACCGGCAAATTTCCCGGTTGGGCTGGAGAATGTAGTGGTGGAGATGGTAACACTTGATTTTGAGAAGTCTAATTATTTATGGAGCATGTTCGGTGGTAAGTACCATCCTTCAGTGATCTATAAGTTCAGGTCCATTCCCATTGATGATGCTGTATTTACACCAGGGCCAGCCATCGAGGATACCCAGGTTTCTGCCATACATAAAAAAAATACCACCTGATCAAGCCGGTTCCCATATTGAATCTATATGTGACTTCAAATTTTGTTACGGATACCAACAAAGACGGTAAACGTATAGACGGGTATGTTTCGCCATGTAAACTGCTCCCCGAAGAAGGTCTTTCAGCGTGTGTGAGAAACCTCCATGGTTTTATGGAGACTGGTTTCAACAGATTGCAGGTATATATGCCGGTTGACCTGCCTGCAGTAGAACAGCCTTTTATGGAGCTTCTTCCCGAGAACCTGATTTTCTACATCAGTAGTGAGGATGCTGATATTATGAATTATTCAGGACTGATTTTTAGTAAAAAACTTCTGTACCTGCAACCGCTGAACCGGTCATTCGATTATAGTTTCCTGTCGCGAAAGGTGAGTTGCAGGCCTCTCGGTAAAGATCAACTGCTGGGCAAAGAAGACCTCATTGAAACCATACCATATGACTGTACAATGGATGAACTCGCAGAGATAGCAGGAAAGCCGCTTAACAAGGCGGGAAAGGTGACAGATGTTCAATTGGTTCTGAATGGAGAGGTTTTCGTGATCAGTGATCATGCCTCGTTACTGAAAGCCCATAGGGCGCTTAAGTTGAGATCATTTTCTATTGTCAGGCTGAGCATCGAAAGAGCCGGAGGCGGAACCGTATTGAAAAATTTTAATGAGATACTGGTAATACCAGGCGGGCTGGACAAAAAGATCATAGGCTTTATTGCAATTCCAAGATCTGCGATAAAACTGGAAGATGTGGACCCTGAGCCCTACCAGCTTAAAAACTCATATATCGTGCATTTCCCGGTGATCAAGGCTAAAGTGGAGCTTACAGTAAATACAGCGCAATTCACGGCGTCGTCGAAACTGTATTTTTTGGGTAATGAGGTGGCTGGTCCGGTTGTATCCAATCATCCTTACCTGCCATCTGTAAAACAGGTCAAGGCCATACTGAACAATATTTCATTTTACTATGCGGATCCCAGGACGATCATTGTGAAATCTGATCTGAAAAGAAAAACAACCCGGGTTGATCCTTTCTGTAATTATCGGGCTGATACATCAACATCCAAAATCGTTGTCAATGTTTAATTCATCACATAAAAAACCATTCTACTATGGCATTCAGTTATAAAACTCCGGGCGTTTACCCTGAGGAGATCACCAAGCTCCCGCCTTCCGTTGCGTCAGTGGAAACGGCGATACCATGTTTTTTTGGCGTTACTGAAAAAGCGGTGGAGGTCAAAGAAAAAGACCTGATCGGCAAGGCTCAGAAAGTTCGCTCACTGGCGGAGTATGAATATTATTTCGGTGGACCTGATAAAGCAGTTGCAGATGTGGTAGTAAACCTGAATACGCCTTCGGAGGCCAAGTTGAAAGATGGTAAGTACTTGAATAAGATGTACTATGCAGTTAAGCATTATTTCGATAATGGCGGGGGCCCCTGCTATATTCATTCGGTAGGCGACTATAACAGGAAAGATGCTGCCGATGTAGCTGTTGATGGAAATACCTATAAGAACGAGTTGCTTAAGATCGATCTCCTGGATGAGGCGACTCTGATCGTTTTTCCTGATCTGGCTGCATTGGGTAGTGCGGCCCTGTTTTATGACGTTTATAATGCTGCACTTCAGAAAGCTTCGGATCTGAAAGACAAGTTCGTGATCGTTGACGTGTACCCGGAGTCGGGTGCACAGGGCACCAGTGCTGAGAAGTCAAAAAGTTCATTAAGGAATATGATATCCAGTACGCCGGAATTGATCAAATATGGGGCTGCATATTTCCCTTATCTGGAAACTGTATATAGCTACGATTTTAATTCAGCAACCATCAATATGACGTTTGCCAAGGAGATCACGGATAAGAATACGTCGGCAAATCTTCTGAACAATTTCAATTATAAAGACGCCAAGGGATTATTTGCAGTCTATAATGTACTGAGTTTTTTCAATGATGAATATTTCAAAAATATACTTACTGCATCATACACCGGTAAGGCAGGTGAGATCATTGGTAAGGCAAGTTCAATCAACTCATATTTCATTCCTGCTGAGCAGCAAACGCTTACTGATAATGCAAAAAAACTCAGTGATGAGTTGAAGGCACAGGGCGATACTGCAGTTGCGGCAAGTAAACCCAAGTACGATTTTAACGATGCCGGCAAACAGAAAGAAAATCTAATCAAGCAGCTTCAGGATAAGTTACTGGCAATGTATGTTGCATTGCCTCCTGCCATTAAAACTGACCTGAAAGACAATAAGGCAGTAAAGGCCACATCCATAGCACTGTTGACCGATACCTTTTTGACCAAGATCACGCCATTTTTCAATTCCGAATTTGAAGCCAGGCTCCGGAAAGCATTTTTGGACATCCCGCTTTTACTCCCGCCCTCACCTGCCATTGCCGGTATATATGCCACAGTGGACAGAAACAGGGGCGTATGGAAGGCTCCGGCCAACGTTTCCCTCAATGCTGTCAAAAAGCCGGAAGTATTGCTGAGTGATTATGACCAGGCCGATTTTAACGTAGACGCTGAAAATGGGAAGTCGATCAACTGTATCCGCAATTTCATCGGACGTGGAAACCTGGTATGGGGCGCCCGTACACTGGCTGGCAATAACAATGAATGGAAATATGTGAATGTTCGTCGGTTCTTCAACATGGCAGAGGAAAGTTGTGAGAATGCAGCCAGGCAGTTTGTTTTTGAACCTAATGACGCCAATACCTGGGTCCGTGTTAAAGGGATGATCGATAATTACCTGACCAATCTATGGCGGGAGGGAGCGCTGCAGGGTGCCAAGCCTGAGCACGCATTTTATACGGCTGTGGGCTTAAACCAGACCATGACCCCCGATGATATTCTTAATGGTATGTTGATCGTGGAAATTGGTTTGGCTGTAGTAAGGCCTGCAGAATTCATCATCCTTCGTTTTTCACACAAGATGGCTCAATCATAAAATAAAATTGATCAGCAATGGCAAATTATCCTTTACCAAAATTTCACTTCCGCGTGGAATGGGGTGGTTCTAAGATCGGCTTCTCCGAAGTGACCGGTCTGAATATTGAAAATGAACTGATAGAGTATCGCGATGGCTCCAGCCCGGAGTATCACAAGATCAAGATGCCGGGCCTTCAGAAATATGGTAACATCACTTTGAAGCGGGGCATGTTCACGGGAGATAATGAATTCTTCCAATGGCTGAATACGGTTTCATTGGCAAAGATCGACCGCCGTGATGTAACCATTTCACTACTCAATGAGAACCATGAACCGGTTTATATGTGGCGGGTCAAGAATGCATTTCCTACTAAAGTAACTGCTCCCGACCTGAAAAGTGACGCCAATGAGGTGGCAGTGGAATCTGTTGAAATCGCCCACGAGGGCCTGGTGATTGAAGCCGTTTAATCTTTAGTATGACGAGATATCCGCCAGTTGGATTTTCATTTTGGGTAAGCTTTGAGATCAGCGGTGAGTCTGTTGATATGGCTTTTCAGGATGTTGCGGGCATTGGGATGGAACTGCAGACCGAGGCGGTGAGAACAGGTTCACACAGAAG
Organism: Sphingobacteriales bacterium; assembly: GCA_024640385.1. GTDB lineage: Bacteria > Bacteroidota > Bacteroidia > Chitinophagales > Chitinophagaceae > Pollutibacter. Next base: position 16,033 of record JAHEFC010000002.1, on the reverse strand, counting down.
CTCCCCACGCGCGCCAATTACACGCCCCTGGTATTGAAGCGGGGAATGGCTGTGCAGTCGAAGCTCACCAACTGGGTTCGTGATGCGATCGAGAATTTTGACATCAACCCAACAAATGTGATCGTGGCGCTGATGAATGAAAAACGTGAACCGCTGATGGCCTATCGCTTCATGAATGCTTATCCGGTCAAATGGAGTGTATCCAATTTCAATGCAGAAACCAGTTCCATAGTGATCGAATCACTTGAATTGTATTACCAGTATTTCAAGATCATAAATACCTGATATGCCTGTAGTCATTAATGAGATCATCATCAGGTCAACCGTGGAACCTCAGTCGCCCGTACCGGCAACTGGTGATCAGCAACAGGATCAGTCCCAGCAGGTTGATGCGATCGTAAAGATCGTTGTTCAGAAACTACTCGAGATCATGGAAGAAAAAAAACAACGCTGATATGGCACTGATGAAGATGATGATACTGAGTTTCAAGAGTTTCGACAATCCAATGGATCTGATGAAGCCAAGGTTGTTCACTGCGATGTTCAATCCGTCCAGTTATAAAGTGGAATATAATCTGAACAAGGATAAGAAAGAAGCCAGTGGCACAGACAATCAAAGCGCGCCGGTAAATGCGGTAAGTCTGAAGAAAATGTCGTTCGATTTTCTGATCGACGGTACCGGCGCTAATAGTGAAAAAAGAGTGGTACTTGTAGAGACCAAAAAATTCGAGTCGGTGGTGATGCCGGAGAAGGGTGATCTGATGGCTTTCAATGCAGCTACCCAGGCCAAACTGGAGCTGCCTAAGCTGTTATTAATATGGGGGACTTTCGTATTCTCCTGCGAGGTTGAAAATTTCTCGTTCAACTACACACTGTTCAACCAGTTGGGGATTCCACTTCGTGCTACCATATCAGCTTCATTTATAGAAGTAAAACCAGTTGAAAAACTGAACGATCTTTTT
>JAHEFC010000002.1:0-15061 GCA_024640385.1 Sphingobacteriales bacterium | reverse complement strand
TGTCAAATATTACCAGTTTCCTGAGTACGGCTTTTGCGGTTACAGGTAGCGTGGAAAAATCTGTAGAGATGGCCAGAACGGAGAACCTTAGCAGCCTTCGGCAAAATTCAATCTAAATGACCGGCATCAACGATATTCTAGTTAGTGATTATACCAAATACTCCTGCCAGGTGCTGGTGCATGGGCAGGCCATGCCTTCTTCTTATCAGTTAATTACCCTGCAGGTAAAGCAGGGATATCAACACATCACATCAGCTGAAGTGATCTTCAAGCAGACTGCTGACCTTGGAGCGGATCCTGAAAGTAAATTACTGCTGAGTGGCCTGAAGTTTGAAGGGGCGCCGTTGAAGGTGAAAGCGACCAATGGTAAAGAAGAGATCAGTCTTTTTGAAGGATATGTTGTTAAATATCGATTCACTGCAAGCTCTGCGGGGGTGCGGTTCCATATCACTGCAAAAACGCTGGCAATAAATCTGGCCCAGCGCGTGGTCACAGAAACATATGCATCCAGGACTGACCAGGAGATCATTGACGACATGGTCAGTGCATCAGGCTGCAGTTTGAATGCAGGAAACACAATGGGTGCATTTAAAGTGAAGCATACACAGCTTGTTAAAACGGGCATCAATGACTGGGATTTCATTAATATAAGAGCAGAGGCCAATTCATGTTTCGTTTATACGGAAAAGGATGATGTTGTCCTGGATAAACCCTCGATGGTGCCCGACCCTATGAAAACGATCAGTGCAACATTGGGGGGCGAGGTGTATGAATTAGTACTGGACGAGGATGAAAGGAAATATCAGTGGGAGAGCCGGGTGATCGGGTTCAATCTGGACAGCCACGAAACTGAAGCGGCAACTGAGAATGCAGAGCCTGCTATGGGCAAAGTAAAGGGGAAGAAGGACATCATCAACTATAAGGCATTCAATGACATGGAAGATAACGATCTGCTGGATGCCGAATCACAGCGAAAGAAATACTCTAAGAAAAATGGTACGGTGCAGATCAAACCACAGTTGAAGGCCAGGCCAGGATGGCTGGTGGATATATCAGGTTATAATTCACTGATCGATGGTAAATACCTGATCACATCAGTGATGCAGGATTATAGCGATGGAATATTCTCCACTTACCTGCAGTTCGGTTTGAATTATCTCCGGTATGAGGAGAAATTCCATTTAACCCAACATCTTATTCAACCGGTGCTGGTAACGGGAATAGTGAAAAAGCTTGAAAAAGATCCGGACAACCTCTATAGGATACAGGTAAAAATTTCGAACTGGGATAAAGCCCAGGAAATGATCTGGGCCAGGATGTCAACGGTGTATGCGGGAGATAAGCATGGCCTGGTTTGTTTGCCTGAAATAGATGATGAAGTGATCATTGGCTTTATGGGCACGGGCCATGACACGCCGGTAGTATTGGGATCTGTGTTCAGTCCTAAAAACATACCGCATACAGAGTTCAAAGACGATAATCATGAAAAACTTTTTGTAACCAGGAAGGGGATGAAATGGCTATGGAATGACGATAAGGGGATACATGAGATCTCCACACCAAATGGAAACAAGATCAGGATATCTGAAGAGGACAAATCCATTGTACTGGAAGATGAGAATCAGAACAAGGTAGAGATGAATCAGTCTTCCATCGAGATCAATGGAAGCAAGGATGTGGTGATCAAAGCGGCTGCCAATCTGAAAATGGAGGGCGCAGCGGTGGACATCAAGGCCTCCGGAAATGTAACGATCAAGGGATCCATGGTGATGATTAATTAAAATAAGCATATGCCAGCAGCAGCAAGAATTGCAGATCAAACCGCAGATGGGCTGGTCACCGGTCCGGGGGTTCCTACTGTGTTATTAGGTGGGATGCCCGCGGCTGTGGCGGGGGATATCAGTACTCCTTCATCTGGAAATGTGCCCGCGCCATTTGCAGTGGGAAGTATGACCGTACTCATTGGAGGCAGGCCTGCTATCCGGACGGGGGATACTCCCGCAAACGGTTCAGCGGTATTGGTTGGATTGCCTACAGTTATAATAGGATAGTTATGATCAATAAAAATGAAATAACCGGATCAGGATGGGCATTTCCGCCGAGGTTCAATATTGAAAATGCGGCAACAGAAATGACATCCGGGGTGGATGATATCAACCAGAGCCTGTACATACTATTTACAACGGAGATCGGGGAGCGTGTGATGCAGCCGAACTATGGATCTGCTTTGAAGTCCATGATGTTTGAGAGTATTGACCAGCATTTTAAAACATATATGCGTCTTGTGCTGACCAGGAGTATCGTATTATATGAAGCAAGGATCAGGCCGGTAAGCCTGGAATTTCTGGATGATGATATCAACGAAGGTAAATATGTGATGAAGCTGGAATATATCGTGCTGGAGACAAGGCAGAGGAACAATTTCCTTTTTCCATTTTATTTAAACAGGTAAACAGTGGGGAAGCTTATTGACCAGGTACAGAACTATCCATACTCGGGAGGATCTGTTGCGCAGAGCAACCGGATGCTTCTTGATGGACGATTCATGTTGAGGCCCCAGCAGGCCACGGACCATCTTAAGCAACTCTATGAGATCTCAAAAGATGTCTATTTCTACAATGAACTCGGCGCCAACTCTAACAAATGGCAGGAGCTGTTAAGGAAGGATGAGGTTTTTCAATTATTGCTTGCGCTTCATTTGTCTCCATCTGAACTGAATACTTTTTTTACAGAACTGCCCCAGCTTAATGGATTTAACAGTGATAATGAGATCGGGCAGGAGGAGTATGAGGTACTGGCATACCAGCGAAGCCAGATCATTCAATACCTGTTCTCGCTTTTTTCTGATATTCATTCCAACATCAATGACAGTTTCAAGGCAGTTGTAAAACAGTTGCTGATAGATGGCCATGCAAGCAGAATATTCCCGAGGTTCTTAAAACTATATGATGAATGTATGGCTGGCGGTACTCCGCTGGTGAAAGCTGCTAACCGGAAACGCGTAGATGGATTTGATGATATTTCCTTTCCTGTATTATTTGATCATGACGGGATGAATGCACTGGGTAAGAATTTTTCTATAGATGCAGTATCATCCATGCTGGTCATCTATTCCAATGATTATGACAAGATCAAGGCTGCCAATGAGCACCTGGCAACTATATTCAGGGTGCTGATGCAGGTGCTGCAAAGATTCCAGCAATGGGCAAAAGATACATTGAATGCGTCACTGAACAGTTCGGATGCGCATGAGCCGCATGTTGCCTTACTGATCGTTTTCTCCAAACTGATGAGTTTCTATGATGCGCGGTATAACCAGCTCATCGGGGAAAACACAGCTTTTGTTTACAACACTATTCTGGGCCTTAAAAAGCAGCCGATACTGCCCGATACGGCTTTGATATGGATCGAGCTTGCAAAAAATGTCACCAGGCATTTTCTTCCCGCAGGCAGCCTGTTCAAGGCCGGAAAAAATTCATTGAACAAGCCAGTGTTCTACAGGCTGGAGCGTGATACGGTATTGAATAGTGCCAGGATCGATGTGATCAAGTCTTCAGTGAGGCTGATCAAAAGGCAGGAGGTGGTAGGCGTCACCGGGGTCAATAATGCATCCGCTGAAGAATGGAAAGTTAATGGTGCATGGGTGCCGTTCAATGATATGTGCGAAGCATATACCGGGTTGGCTTTTGAGAGCAAGATGCTGAAGAATATGGGCCGGAAGGGCAGCAGGATCCATTTCAACCTGGAGTTTCAGGAAGCAGTGCCGTCCAATTCTGTATTGACTGGCAAGGTCAATGTTGAACTATTGCTTGACGATGGCAGTGCGGAGATCGCAAAGCTGGATTCTGTTACTATCTCAGGGTATACATGGTCCGTAGGGATCCTTATTGAAAAAGATATTGAGGGCAGGATCAGGGATGGCATCAATGTGAAACTACTGCTTGCTTCACCTTCTGTAGTTGAGGAGAAGGATAGTGATTATCTGGAACTGTATCAGTTCCTGCAGCGTACGCCCATAATGAAACTGACTGCGCATGTTGCAAAAGAGTCGGTGAAGCCTAAAGCGATCAAAACAGCTTCGGGTGTTTTTGATGGGTCAGCAAGTTTTGTTGCTTTTGGTGCCCGGTCAAAAAGCGGGGCCTCTTTTGTGATCCGCGATGAGTTGCTGGCGTATGGAAAACAGGCGGATATTACCATGGTATTCTCTGAAGGATTAAAGTCAGTGGTATTGCTCAGGGTCGATGAGGAGGATGCTACCAGGTCGCTGGAAGCGAACAGTAAGATCGCCATACTTAGAAATTGCCAGCTCGGAAGTCACCATTCGCAGATCGAAATACAATTGGAATCTGATATAAAAGAATCTTCAGGCAGGTCCGAGATCAGTTTGCCCCTGGTGGTCAAATCCATCAGTCTGGATGTTGAGCTGGAAGAACAGGTATATGTGAATAACCAGTCAGACAGACCGGTACGTTATGTTGAACGAGTTTCTGCCAGGCCGAGATGGATAGCTCCGCTGTGGATGCCTACGCATGTCAAATCACTATTGAAGGAAAGATTGTATAAGCAGTTTACGGATTTCCGCGTAGTGAATCTTTTCTTCTATACTAACAATCTGATGGCCCATGTTTATCCTTTGGGAGAGATAAGGGTAAGAGATCTTGAAATTTGTTTCCTTCCTGATTATAGTAAGCAGAAATATCTAGAGTACCCTGCGGAACTCTGTATCGGTTTGAAGAATGTGGAGCCGGGTCAGTCTTTAAGCCTGCTGTTTGATATGGCTGAAGAAACTGCGGGCCAGAGCCTGGAGGAGCCCAGGATCGAGTGGTTCTATGTTAAGGAAGAGAATCTTGTTCCTGTTGATGTCAACAAGCTGACCGATACAACAAGGAATTTACTGCAAACGGGATTGATACAGCTAATGTTGCCGGAAGATGCTACGCATTCATCTTCACTGATCAAAGGAGATGGGCTTTATTGGCTGGTGGCAAGGAGCGACGGTAACTACGATCTTACTGCCAATGTAAAGGGGATCTATGTGAATGGTTTCGCTGTAAGAAGGGTGTTGAATGAAGAGAATACCGAATCGAAAAGGTCTGTGGCTGCATCTACCATTGAGAATCTTTTTCCCAAAACCGCCAATATTAAATCGGTACAACAACCGGCGCCTTCAAAAGACGGCCGGGAGCCTGAAACAGATATCCATTATTTTGACCGGGTCAGTAAAAGGCTGCGACATAAGAACCGTGCGGTGCAGCAGTGGGATATTGAGCAGATGATCATCGATCATTTCAATTTCGTTTACCGGTCGGTATGCCTGAATCATGCGGAATATGATGATGGAACAGGTTCCATTTTCGTGAGTCCTGCACATGCGCTTGTGGTTCTGATACCTTATTATCCCCTTAATCCTGAGCAGGTTCATTTCAGGCCTGCTATCGCATTATCAAAATTGATCGAAGTGCAACACTGGCTGAAGGGCCGGTCTTCACCATTTCTGGAAGTAAAAGTGATCAATGCACCGTGGGACGAGATCAGGATTGAGGTTGAAGTGATGATGAATCCGGGCTATCTGGACCAGCAGTTTTACAAAGAACAATTGGATCTCGACATTAAAAAATTCCTGGCGCCCTGGGCTTTTGAGGTGCGGGAAGGCCCCAAAATGCAGAATGTTCTCTATGCGGCAACGCTGATAGACTATATAGATGAACTGGAGTATGTACACCATATCGTCAATATGTCCATGTTTAGAAACAACCTGGCCGTGTATGATATGATAAAACCGAGTAGTGCCATTCATTTACTGACGTCAGCGGAACAACATATTGTCAATGTATGCGAGTATGAAGATCAATAATGAAAATACGGACCTGGTCAATTTGCCGTTGATGCTCGAGAATTTTTCCCGCATAAGGGAGAAAGCGATGGAGTATATACAGCAGACTGCAACAGGCAGGTGGACCGATCATAACCTGCATGATCCCGGGATAACCATCATGGAGGCCGTATCCTATGCGCTCGCGGATCTTGGTTTCCGGATGAATTTTCCAATGCAGGATATCCTGGCCGATGAAAATGCTCAATTGCCTGCACATGGATTTTATTACGCTGATCAGATCCTCCCTTCGCATCCGGTGACCATACGTGATTATCGGAAGATCCTGCTTGATATTCCAAACGTAAGGAATGCCTGGGTATATCCTTTGATCGACCGGAATTCTCCGGTCAAACCGGATTATGAACCGGTATATATTTTGAAAGTGGCAGAGAAACTTGTAGTGGGTCATGAGCTGACCGATTATTATGGACTTTCGGTGATTGAAGCAGACCAGCTAATGGCCAATAACAGGATCTTCATCAGGGGCCTGTACCCCATCCATATTGAATTTGATTCTGATCCGGTCTGGGGTAATATTGACAGTGGGGAAGCCTTTGAAAGTATTTACAAAAAGGACTATTTCGGAGATATGTATTATGATATCTCTAACTGGACCGATATGGTAAACAATCCCCTGCTTCTTCGTGAGCTTGCTGAAGCATTTAAACAGGACAGGGCGAATATCCAACTGGAGCTTGTACCATCGGAAAAAAATAAATACAATAATAGTGATGGTAAACTTGACGAAAGGGTTTTAAAAGAGTGGTACTGGCATATTGATATCTATTATAAAGGCTTGAAGAAATTCAGATGGGAGCATGTATTGTTCCAGCCTTATTTTGAGAATGATAAAGGCATTTCCGGTAAGGATCTCAAAACCATCCTTACAAATAACGGGTTTGCTTTTTTCAATGCATGTTTTCAACGCATCGTTGCATTGGACAAGGTGTATGACGAAGTAATGAACCAGCTTCGCCATCGCCGGAATCTTTGTGAAGATTTCCTTCCCTGCCTTGCCGCCATTCCGGCAGTTGAACTCAGGGTCTGTGCCGATATTGATGTAGAGAGCAGGGTGGATATTGAGCAGGTGCAGGCAGAGATATTCAATAAGATAGAAGAGTATATTTCTCCAACCAGCAGGTTCTATACTTACCAGGAGATGCTTGCAAAGGGCAAGTCGGTTGAGGAGATCCTGGAGGGGCCGAAGCTGGAACATGGATTTCTTTTAGATGAAGAGATGGGGCCTGACTCCTGGCAGGATGTCACATTGCATGTATCCGACATCGTAAATGCTATTTATGAAACAGAAGGGTTGCTGAACTGCAGGAACCTGCAGGTATTTCTGATCGATCAGGACGGTGTCCGTATCACCAATGATGACAAGTGGACGATCCCCGTACCATCTGGATTCAAACCCCGCCTGAATAAAAGAAAGAGCAAGCTCATTTTTTATAAGAACGACCTTCCATTGACGGCCAATTTCAGGGAAGCCATCCAGAAACTTGAGATGCTGAAAGCCGGTAATTCGAAATGGGGGAGTTCGGAGGTGCCAAGGCCCGATCTCAAACCGGTATACCGCAACCTTGCGCTTCATTATACCATTGCAAATGAGTTCCCTGCAACCTATAAGATCGGCCGTTATTTCCCGGACGAATACACTAAAAAACCAGAACTCTTCAGTTCAAAACAACTGGAGGGATATCTCCTATTGTTCGATCAGTTGATGGCAAATTTTCTTAAAGACCTGGATGGATTGAAAGACACGCTTTCCTGGAAACAGGTTCAGCATGTACTACACGCCAGTACAAATAATGAATGGAGAAGGGAGTACCTGCTGGATATGCCGGTGGCCAGTAAATGGCAACAGGTTGTTGAAAGTAAAGAGGAGTTTGTGAAAAGAAGGAACAGGGTATTGGATTATCTGCTCTCAAGATTTTCGGAAGACCTCCATGAGATCGACAATTATTTCTATCAGGCAACGGATAACCTGGCGATCAGCCAGGTAGAATATTATAAATACCTGATCAGGGTCAAGCAGGATTATTTGCGAAACTATATTTCTATAAGCGCTAACAGGGGGGCCGGCATCGAGGCATTTCTGAAACCCACTTATAATGAAACCCTACCCGGTGGTTTTGAGCTCCGCCTGAGCCAGCTGTTGGGATGCGAATTGATGAAAGGCGGGAAGAGGCGGCGTGTAACGGACATCAACACTCCCGACAAAAATGAGCGGGGCTATTTCCACATCATAGAACATATCCTGTTGCGGATACCCAAACTTCCTGCCAAAATTATCACGCCACTTGAGATGGATGGGATCCGGATCGAATTGCCTGGTATTTGCGCTGATGATGATTGCACTGCCTGCAATGGTGATGATCCGTATTCTTTTACGGCATCAGTACTCCTTCCTGCCTGGCTACCGGTGTATGAGGATGTCCGATACCGGGATTTTGTGGAGCGCCTGATCCGGAAAGAAGCACCTGCAGGTGTGTTATTGAGGATCTGCTGGATCGATAAGGTGAGCATGCTTGAATTTGAAATAAGACTTGATGATTGGTGGACGGCCCGAAACAAATTGTTGACAAGCCTTCCGGCCAGTTATAATTCAAACCTGATCGAGTTTATAAAGAAATCCAACGAATTCATTACCGTGTTAAAAAAACAGAGAAGTGAATATTTCCCTGCAACGCTGCACGGCTGTGAAGACGAAGGTGAAGAAAACAACGGAAGGGTATTCTTAGACAAAACATTCCTGGGTAAACCAAAAAAATAAGCCATGATCAACATTCTTCCTGAATTTGAATCAAGACAGGTATTGACCAGTGACGAACTTAACTGGCTCACTTGTTATCTCGACACACAGAACCGGCAGACCAGGCGATTGTTGATCGGTTCCGGATTGATCGGCGGCCTGCAGGTTCGCCTGAACGGCAACGAAGTGCAGATATCAAACGGTATAGGGATAACCAGTGCGGGGCACATTGTTCAGCTTTTCCCGCAAGGTGCAGACATGGTCAGGTATACCAAGACCAGGCCCTACCAACTTGCCGTCAATCAGAAATGGGCATATCATTATTTGCCTGATATGGATGTCAATGCAGATGATTATTCCGGGTCAACGGTGGGATCAGAGCTCTATTTCGGGGTATTCAGATCGCCGGTTCTGGAATTGATGGAAAATGCCGAGAATGGCGGCACTGCAATTTCAGGTGCTGCGTTGCAGGGAAAAGTTGTGATGCTTTTTGCCGAGATCGTACAACATGAATTGAAGAATTGTGAAGACGACAACTGCCAGGAGCGCGGGAAGAAGTATGTGTTCAATACAAAAGCGTTGCTGGTCAGCAAAGAAGATGCGCTTGCCGCCCTGCAGGCTGAATATGGATCTCCCAATGGAACAGAAGCAGATATCAGTAAGCTGGCTTTCCCCTGGCTTCATTTACCAGCCCTTGAGATCCTCAAGCCAGCGTTTTCAAACCCAGTAAAGACTTCCGGATATGGTGAGTTGTCGATCAGGGCCGAGTATATACGGTGTATGAAGGATTTTTTAAATGTACTGGGTGAAAAAAAAGATGCCATGGATATGGCATTGGATAATCTCAGGTTGTTTTGTTCGATGCCCAGGGCTTCAACTGCTGTTGCGGCGGGGCTGTTCAATAAGATCAGCGGCCTTGCAGTAATGTCATCAGATACTGAACCCACTGCATTCTACCAGATATTTTATGATTTCCTCTGGACATTTGTAAAGGCCTATAAAGAATTGCAACTGGAGGCGCAGCAGTTAAGGGCAAGGCTGGTTACCAGGGAGAATGCTTTTCCCCAGCATATTTTCCTGGGTCAGTTGGCCCCGGCCAACGACGAATTTGATTGGCCGCAAGGGCATGAAGTTTCGGTATACCGGCATGCTTTTCATTCGCGGCATGCACAAACGCAGCAGGCTGAGCAGGTTAAGAAGATATCATTGTTTCTGAACAGGCTTGTTAGCTGTATTAATTCGTTCGATGAGGGGGTATTGAAACTTGACAGGAATTTACAGGTCAACAACGGTGGTGACATTCAGGGTCCATTGTCCGGTCAATCGGTGCCCTATTATTTTTCTGATGCCGCTTTCAGGTATTGGAGTCATCTTTCTTACCATCCTGTTCTGCAGGGTCAGGTGACGGCATACCAGAAGATCAATGCGTCGCAGGCTTCCAGTGCACGCTGGAGTTATAACAGCCTGCCGTTGGCCATGCAAAGCGGAAATTCATTCTTTCGTATCGAAGGTGTTTACGGTAAGAATGCAAGTAATGCCCTGGAAACGATTTTCCAGATCCGGAAAACACATGGACTGGCATTTGAAGTTCTTGTGCTGAGGATAAATGAAAAAGCTCCGTTCAACCATATCACCAACAGCACCATCAACGAAGATCTTGAAAGCCTGTACCAGGTGACCAGGGCAGAGTTGATCAAATTGATACAATTGACCCTGGGTTATCTGGGCTCACTGCAGGTGAAATTTGACAAGATGCAGCCAACCGAAGATCTGTTGATCCGGGAACTGGGCATTGGTTTTCTTGACTCCCTGAGGAAATTCAATGTGGGTATCCTCTTGAATCCTATCGCAGAGAAACTTGAGAACGCCATTAAGGCGAATGATATTTTGAATTCCGTCAAATCAACTATGATGAATGATGATGCGGATGTTGAATTCAAGGAGTTAAAAACAATTGCTATGAAGGCCCGTATGGAAAGCGGCGCCACTATGTTCAATACCATTAAACCGGCATCTGGCATCACTAAATTCTTTCCCGGGGTCAATATAAGGTTTCCCGGGTTGAATTTCCCCGTATTCTGGCTGAATACCCTGGGGGCGCTGGTAGACAGGCTTCGCGGCAATCAACGCTTCAGGGCCAGCTCTGACCTGAGTTTTTACCTGAGGCTGATGGAGGTGGCTAAAAGATTACAGGGTAATAACAAGCAAAGCCTGTTCATGTTAGTGCTTCATCTCTACTGTGCTTTAAAAGTGCAGGAAGTTTTGCTTGATGATGAATTCACTGATCTGGACATTGAAAAATACCAGAAACATCTTGATAGTGAACTGCTTCCCGCCTGTGATCAGGTCATGAATTTTGTAAAGTCTGCCACTACTGACCCCATAACCAGTGACGACATTCTTCTTGAAGTGGGGAAACAAGATATACGGGAGCACGCCATCCGGCTTCGTTACGACGATGACTGGGTGAAAGTTTCCCAGCTGGTTGTAGAGAGCAGGAAAAGGAATGGCGGCCTCGGTATTGAGAATCTGCTGGAAAGGTTTGTTCAGTATCATCCTGGCATATCGCATGGTTGTGGTGTTCCCAAAGGGGGAACCTATATCATGGTATATAACGAAAGCCTCACGATAGCTGCAGATTTTTATCTTCCATATATCATTGCCTCCAACCTTCGGCCGCTGCAATTCACCTTTGTTGAAAGGAGTACGGTTACCATTAGTGGTTTTGTCAAAAGGAAAGATAATGGGACCCCGGTTGCGGCCACACTCCTGGTAGGAACTGGAACGGTTGTCACGGATAAAGACGGGTTCTACAGTGCTATTGTAAACAGCGATGATGATGTTGCTGTGATATGCAGGGCTGAAGGAATGAAAGTTATCAATACAACGGTCAAGGTTGAAGGGAAGTCGGTAACCAAAGATTTTGAAATGGAAGCCGAAGCACTCAGGGAGTTTACGGTCACTGCGAAATTTGTTGACAGGAGTGGAAAGGCAATTGGAAAAAATATTGATCTGGTCAATAAACTGACTAACCAGGACGTATTGGCCAGGGAAGGAACGTTCAAGGTGAAGGGTAAAACCGGTGATGAGATCCCCTTTGCGATCAAGGATGAAGGGATAGAGCCAAAAGAATTTATGATAAAGATCGGAAATGCTGATGAGAGCCGTGATATTACAGTTGTGATGAAGGACTTTGTTTCCATAAAGCTGATAAGTGCCGATGCCAACATTCCTTTTAATCCAGCGCTGCTGAGATTCGTAAAAGCGGCGGATCCTTTGATCGTACTTGAGGCCAAGGATGTTCTGAAAGGGGAATATTTGTCAAAAAACAGGGTAGATGTATTAGAAGATGTGAGGATCGACATCCGGTATAATGACCTGGATTCATTTGCGGTGGTAAAAGCGGGAGTACTGAATGATATCGAAGTTCCGGTAGGGATACAGCCAACCAGGTTGCCTGCTGGTGTTGTAATAAGTTACGATGGCCATGTTGATGTTCGAAGGCTGGGCAGAAGAGGAGGGGCGCGCGTAGAAGCAGTGACCATCAACGAGACACTCATCAGGATCAATGCGAGACTCAATATAGGTTTTGAGGAAATTGAGACAAAAGGTCCGATCGTACTTGGGCCTGAATTCAGAAATCCTCCGGCACTGAATACGGGTAATGTCAGGGACATACAGGCATGTATATTCATTATTGATGGTGGACTGATAGTCAACAAGACCAACCTCGCTTCAGGGAGATTCGAGTTGGAGCTGGTGAAAGCATTGAACGAAGACCAGATCAGGAAACTGATGAGCCTGAAGCCGGCATTTGAAGCACTGAAGGACAGGATCAATTTCAAAAAGCAGAATTATTATTGTTTCATTCTCCCTGAAAATGAAATTGTGGAACTGTCAAGGTTCCTGGTGTAATGAACAGGCACGTCATAAATAGCATTAAGCTGGAACTGTCTGCCCGAACTTATGAAGACGCAGGCATACAGAGGTCGGAGGCGAAGGCCTGGGCCAATGGGGATTTTTTGACCATCATGAGTAAATACCTTGATGGACTGGCTTCTGAGAATGAGTGGGTAGTGATCGATAAACTTGAATTGAACATCGACAAGCTTCCATGGCAACTGGGTGAGCATGAGTGGTTGGATGTGCTGAACAGAGGCATCTCCGAGTCTTCAATAGAACGGAGAGTGTATCAGCTGATTCTGGAGCAGTGGGTCTTTTACCTGCAAGGCGGTTCGCATTTGTTTAGTGCGATATTGAAGAGCTCCGGAGAATATGCTGAGCTGGCCACCAGGATGTCAAATGAACTGTTCGCCGGCCATCCAGATTTGATATCCAAGAGGGCTCCACAATACTCATTCATAATAAGACTGATCGGAGAATATGAAGAGCCTGTTGCAACCAGGGTATTATCCTGGTTTTTAGAGATCAGCATGGATGATGCTGTAAGGGTATACCGGTTGTTACTTGAGATGCGGAATGCTGATGATCAATATATCAAAGCTTTATGGGTCAAACATTTTGCTACTGGCGATATTCACCAAAGCGCCGCTAAGAAAGCATTCTTGAAAGATCTGTATACCGGGAAGCTAAGGGATATGGCCGTCAGCAAAGAACAACCAGCCCAGGCAGAAAAGTCGGGAGCGGGACTTGAATGCTACAATGCCGGCCTGGTGATCGTTTTCCCTTACCTGGAGCGTTTATTTGAAACATGCGGGTTCACAGAAAATGGGAGGTTCATATCTGAGCAAACGAAAAAACTTGCGGTGCAGTCCCTGCATCTGCTGGCTACTGGCGAGAGTAAAGCAGATGATGGCGTGCTGTTACTGCCAAAACTCATCTGTGGTTTTGCTCCTGAAACATATATAGAGATAAAGAGTGAACTACCGGAATTCATACAGCAGGAGTGTAAGGATCTGTTGGATGCTGTTCTTGGCCATTGGAAGGCCTTAAAGAGTTCATCGGTCGATTCACTGCGTGAGCATTTTCTTCAGAGGCGGGGCAGGTTATATATTGATGCTGATCAGGTCAGGATAGAGGTAGAGGAATCAGGCATTGATATATTATTAAATAGCCTTCCCTGGGGGTTCAGGCATTTTAAATTTCCCTGGTCCGGGTTTATCATCATAACAGATTGGTATTAATGTATGAGAGTTTCCGCTCCCATACCGCAGAAGGCAAAATCAAACACGCTGCAAAGCGTAAAGAAGAAGCCTTTTATTCAGAAGCCAAAGGAACATGCGGAGCCGGTGAAAGTATTGTATGGACAGGAGCGAAAGGCAGATGATTTTGCCTTGAAGGCCGCATCGAATCCTGCGATCATGCAGGCCTTTGTGAATTTTGGGAATAGTTTGCCTGCACATAATAAAAAATACAGGAAAGGTTCAGAACCAATGATCAGGCCTATTCCTTTGTCAGTTGAGCTGGTCAGTGCATTTCGTGACCAATTGAATGAAGATTTTTCCGGCGTACAGGTGCATGCCGATGAATACAGCACATTGGCTGCTTCATCGTTCAGGGCCGGGGCCATTACAAGCGGCAGACATATCTTTCTGAATATGGATGTGTTTCAACCTGGCAGCTCCGCAGGGTTGGAATTACTTGCTCATGAATTGTATCATACAAAAACTGGAGAGCATTCCAACGGGACCATCGAAATTCAGTTGAAGCCCCTTACTGCTATGAATGACAGAACACCTGAGCAGCAGGCAGGACTGAACCGGGCTGTGCAATTCGCCGAGGCTGAACAGGGAAAAGTGAATTCGAAAAAGCTCAATGAAGACAATACGCGTTTAGGCTGGCAGTACCTGCTGTCCTATTTCAAAGCTACACTTGGGGAAGATGCCATTGTTGAGCATGCTGCTGATTACAAGCCCGGCAAATTTATGCAGGACGTGATCAAGTATGTAAAGAAGGGTACGGCGCAGAAAGTAAAGATCATCAACGGTCAGCACCAGGTTGTTACAGAATCAAATGTTGACCTGCTGCCGAGCTGGTGCGGGATCTTTGCATTCTGGGCCCTGCACCAGGGTGGGATACATCCTCCAAAGTGGCAGTTGGGGAGGCCGAATTTCTCTGCAAAAGATGCATTTAAAAAAGGAGATTACCTGCCTCGCCCTGGTGACATTGTTATAAAAAATGGATATAACCATTATGCCCTGGTTGTGCGCACCATCCCTGAAGTGGTGGTAGATTCTAAGGATCTTGCAACACTTAAAGTAGTTACAATAAACGGGAACACTGCGGGGACTGATCATACGGGAGGACAGATACAGGAGAAAACAGATCCTTATAACTACTGGGATTTTTATATCAATCCATTTTTTGACGGAGTAACCTTCAAGCCTGTACCCGGAACGGCAGAGGCGGGTGCTGCACCCGGAGCTGATCCGAAACTCAGAGCTGGCCAGTCTTTGGGAGTTCATCAGTAC
>JAHEFC010000442.1 GCA_024640385.1 Sphingobacteriales bacterium | reverse complement strand
ATGATATTATAATTTTTGATAGCCGAATATGCGTTCACTGCACCATAAAGCCTTACCTGTTGGAAAGGCCTGGAAACGCCAATACCAAGGGCCATGGATTTTTTATAGGTCGCTTTCTGTTTTTCTGCACGGCCACTGGCGATCAGGCTCTGCCTTGGCATGGTCAGGTCCCCATTGGGGTGTACATTATATAATGTTGCCTGGGCCATAACTTCTCCCGACCCGAAAATGCCCAGGGAAGGCAGTTGTGCAGTGATCCCAATATCCCATTTATCAAGCTGCATGGCCAATCCAAGTTTGGTAACGGCAATCACCTTGTAATACCTGGTATAGAAACTATTCTGAAAGGAAACGAAATCAACACTCGCATTCTGAGCATTTACGGGTACCGCACTGGCAGTAAATGTATTCAGGTATTCTTCACTCCGGTATGTGAATGACTGTGAAATACCCAGGGCCAGATTTTCACTGATATTCCAGCCTATACCCAGTATACCTGTGACTTCATCCACATCATGTGAAATATTGAACTGGGCGAGGTAGTTTTCCAGTCCGGGGCTCTCTCCATCATTGATCACATTTTCCTGGTATTCGTTGCGGTCTGAAAATCTTAACCTGTCGTTGATCGGATGATAAAGAGAATATCCAATAACAAAGTCTTTCTGATCTTTCTTGGGTTTCAACACCCCGGCTGCCATGGTAGGCAATACATTCAGATTGCCGTATTTGATATCAAAACCCTGCCCCAGCCCGTTCTCGAAATTGATGTTGCTGAACCCTACCGCAGTGGTATTAAAGCTGAAACTGGACTGATTGGCAAATGACAAGGTCGCGGGATTGAAGATAACAGCTGATTGGTCTTCAAAACGTGCCAGTCCCGCATTGGCCAGTATAGAGTTCCTGGAACCCATTTTCATATACTCGTAATGATTATCCTGCGCAGTCGCAGCCTGCCATAACAGTACCGGCAAGAGGAAACCCAACATTAATTTTCCCATACGCAAACAGCTTGGAACGAAATTAAGACGCCCCCGGCTAACAGCCTTTTCTAGTTTGTTCAATATCAAAAGATCTTTCAAAATCAGCCCAAAACCCCTATTTCGCCAGTTTAAGGTAAATTTGCATCCCTTATTAAAATAGCATGAATCCAAAAAGATATCTGATCACATCTGCATTACCCTATGCCAACGGGTTGAAACATATAGGCCATCTGGCGGGAGCCTACCTTCCAGCTGATACTTATGTGCGATACCTGAGAGCCCAAAAAAGAGATGTCGTGTTTGTTTGCGGCAGTGATGAGCACGGAACTGCCATCCCTATCCAGGCTACCAAAGAAGGCACAACGGCCCAGGCCATTATTGACAAATACCATGGCGTGATCAGGCAGAATTTTGACGACCTCGGCATCTCTTTCGATATATATGACCGTACTTCTTCCCCTGTACATCATGAAACCTCGCAGGAATTCTTCACTTACCTGAACAGCAGGGGTGATCTTTCAGTGCAGGAATCTGAACAGTATTACGATGAAGAAGCAAAAAGCTTCCTGGCTGACAGGTATATCAAAGGCACCTGCCCGAATTGCGGGTATAACAGTGCTTATGGCGACCAGTGCGAAAGATGCGGGAAAAGTCTGAGTCCCGACGACCTGATCAACCCGGTAAGTACCCTCAGCGGATCAGCGCCTGTGAAAAAGAAAACCAAACACTGGTACCTGCCACTGGACAGGCATGAAGAATTTTTGAGGGACTGGATCCTTAAAGGACATGCCCATGATTGGAAAGTGAATGTACTTGGCCAATGCAAGAGTTGGATAGATGGCGGCCTGCAGCCCAGGGCCGTGACCCGCGATCTGGACTGGGGTGTTAAAGTACCCCTCCCGGAAGCAGAGGGGAAAGTGCTGTATGTGTGGTTCGATGCACCTATAGGATATATCAGCGCCACCAAACAGTGGGCGATCAATAATCAGAAAGACTGGGAACCATACTGGTACGATAAAGACACCAAGCTGGTGCATTTTATCGGAAAAGACAATATTGTTTTCCACTGCCTGATCTTCCCTGTGATGCTGAAACTGCATGGTTTCATTCTTCCTGATAATGTGCCTTCCAATGAGTTCATGAATCTCGAAGGTGACAAAATGAGCACCAGCAGGAACTGGAAGATCGACATGCAGGATTATATCGACGATTTTGTGAAGAAGGAGAACGGCGGACCACAGGCCGTAGATATGCTCCGGTATTATCTGACTCAAATCGCACCAGAAACCAAAGACAGTGAGTTCACCTGGAAAGGATTCCAGGACGCAGTCAATAGTGAACTGGTTTCCATTTTCGGGAACTATGTGAACCGGACCTTCGTGTTGATGCACAAACTCTGCAACGGTAAAGTACCCAGGCTTCACGAAGACGTAATGGACGATAAGGACCGTGAACTGATGCACCAATTTGCGGAAGTAGCTAAAGCTGTGGAAGATGACATAGAACACTACCGCTTCCGCGACGGGCTTTTCAAAGTGATCGACCTGGCCCGTAAGGGTAATAAATACATGCAGGAAAAAGAACCCTGGATCAAAGCCAAGGATAGTGACGGCATGGGCAACCCTTTACCTGAGGCCCAGAAACTGATCGACAACTGCCTGCATCTTTGTCTTCAGTCTTGCGCAAATCTTGCCATACTGGCCAATCCCTGGCTTCCCAACACCTCCCGTAAAATGTTGTATATGATGAAGGTGGTGGATAAGATGCTGGACTGGGAAAATGCCGGCAAAACCAAACTGCTGAGCGTTGGATACAGCCTGAGAGCTCCTGAATTACTATTCAGGAAGATCGATGATACAGAAGTGATCGCCCAGATCGAAAAACTGCAGCAAGCGGAGGCAAAAGCAGCAGCTACAAATGAATCCGGAATCCGGAATCCGGAATCCGGAATTTCACATGCAGAAATAAAATCCGAGATCGTTTACGACGATTTCGCAAAACTTGATCTTCGTGTAGGCAAGATCGTTAGTGCAGAAAAAGTTGAAAAAGCAGATAAACTCCTGAAACTTGAAGTAGACCTCGGCTTTGAAAAACGCACGGTAGTTTCAGGCATAGCTTTGCATTATAAACCTGAAGATATCATTGGCAAACAAGTTGTTGTAGTGGTCAACCTGGCTCCGAGGAAAATGCGGGGAATTGAAAGCAAAGGCATGATACTGATGGCGGAAGATGCAAAAGGCAAACTGCACTTCGTTCTTCCAGAAAATACAGTTGAACCAGGATCAGGCGTAAGCTGATCCTGGTTTTTTCACTTTCTTATTTCTTTCTCCTGAGCTGCATAAGGAAATTGGGCTCATGGAAATTATAGTAAGTCAATGAGGTATCGGACACAGCCTCTAATACCAGTGTATCATTGACTATCCTGCCAGCCT
>JAHEFC010000441.1 GCA_024640385.1 Sphingobacteriales bacterium | reverse complement strand
AGGCACTCAATGCACTGCCTCAGGATATTGATGCACCGCCTGCAGTGGCCAAGCAGGATTCGGACTCTGACCCCATTCTTTTCATGCAGGTGCAGAGTAATAAAAGGACTTTGCTGGAACTCTCCGATATCGCAGAAAATGTAATTGTGGAAAGGCTGCAGACTGTGCCCGGTATCAGTTCAGTAGCGGTAATGGGTAAGCGATATTCCATGCGCATATGGTTCGACCCTGCCAGGCTTTCGGCGTACCGGCTAACCATACAAGACGTAAAAAATGCCCTCGACCGGGAGAATATTGAATTACCGGGAGGTAAGGTAAGAGGCAATACCACCGAACTCACAGTGAAAGCCTATGGCAAGCTTACCACCGAAGATGATTTTAATAACCTGATCATCTCGCAGGCATCAGGCAGGATCATCCGGCTTAAAGATGTGGGCTATGCCACACTGGGCCCTGATGATGAAGAATCTTCAGCCCGCAAAAATAATATCCAGGTGGTATCTATGCGCGCCATTGCCCAGCCTGGATCGAACCAGGTTGCGATCGTTGACGAACTACTGAAAAGACTTGATGTTCTGAAAAAAGAACTGCCGGAAGATATTATCATCGAGATCGGATATGACAGAACCACTTTTGTCCGCAAAGCCATAACCGAGGTCAAGGAGACACTTTTCGTAGCCATCCTGCTGGTGGTGATCATCATCTATCTTTTCTTCCGAGACTGGAGTATTGCCTTCCGGCCTTTGATCGATATCCCAGTCTCACTGGTAGGTGCATTTTTCATCATGTACATAGCGGGCTTCTCTATCAACGTACTTACCATGCTTTCCCTGATCCTGGCCACAGGCCTGGTGGTTGATGATGGTATAGTTGTGACGGAAAACATCTTTAAGAAAATGGAGGCAGGGATGGACAAGTGGAAGGCTGCAAGGGAAGGCGCCAATGAAATATATTTTGCGGTAATTGCCACTTCCATCACGCTGGCCATCGTATTCCTGCCAATTATATTCTTGCAGGGTTTTGTTGGACGCTTATTCCGGGAATTCGGAATTGTAGTGGCTGGTGCAGTTTTGATCTCTGCATTCGTTTCACTTTCACTGACACCTGTTCTGAATATATTTCTTACGCCAAAATCTGGCATCAGGCATTCATGGTTTTACTACAAAACAGAACCTTTCTTTCGCGGCCTGGAAAACGGTTACCGATACCTGTTGAACAGTTTCATGAGAGCAAGATGGATCGCCCTGGTGATCGTTCTCGTCTGCGTGAGCATCATTTATATCGTAGGGCGCACGCTGCCATCGGAACTTGCTCCCCTGGAAGACCGCAACCGCCTTCGCGCCTCCATACTGGCAGCCGAGGGAACGGATTTTGACTTCATGGATAAAGCGGTTACCGAAATCACTCAAAAGATCATGGACTCTGTGCCCGAACGCTACGTGGTGCTTTCGTTTGCCCCAGGCTTCGGTGGCTCAGGTGGGGCTAATGCAGCATTCATCAGCATGGGTCTTGTAGATGCGTCGGAAAGAGTGAGAACCCAGGACCAGATCGCGCAGCAGATGAACAGGATGTTCCGGAATTATACGTTGGTGCGTGTATTGACCATACAGGAACAGACGATTTCAGTGGGCCTTGGCGGCCGTGGAGGACTTCCCGTGCAGTTTGTGATACAGAATCTGAATTTCGACAAACTGAAACAGAACGTTCCCAAATTCATGGAGCAGGTATCCAAAAGCCCTGTGTTCCAGGGATTTGACGTCAACCTCAAATTTAATAAACCGGAGTTGCAGATCACAATTGACCGTTTGAAAGCGAGTGAGCTGGGTGTATCGATTCTTGATATCACCAATACCTTACAACTTGCTTTGAGTGGCCGAAGGTTTGGCTATTTCATCATGAATGGCAAGCAATACCAGGTGATAGGCCAGGTAGACAGGAAAGACCGTGACGAACCCCTTGACCTCAAGGCATTCTATGTCAGGAACAGATCCGGTGAATTAATTCAGCTGGACAACCTGGTGGACATTGTAGAATCTGCAAACCCACCAACGATCTATCACTACAGCCGTTTGAAAAATGCTACGGTGCAGGCTGGACTTGCCCAGGGTAAAACCATGGGAGACGGTATCAAAGAAATGGAGCGTATTGCAAAAGAAACACTGGATGAATCATTCACCACTTCGCTGGCAGGCGCATCAAGAGATTTCCAGGAAAGTTCTTCCAATACAAGTTTTGCATTCATACTGGCGCTGGTGTTGATCTTCCTGGTACTGGCAGCGCAATTTGAAAGTTTCATAGATCCATTCATTATTATGATCACCGTGCCACTGGCCCTTGCTGGTGCTGTACTCAGTCTTTGGGTATTCGGGCAGTCAATAAATATATTTTCACAGATCGGTATCATTATGCTCATCGGATTGGTGACTAAAAATGGTATCCTTATTGTGGAATTCGCAAACCAGAAAAGGGAAACCGGCGTAGACAAATTCAATGCCGCTATTGAATCGGCAGTGCAACGTCTAAGGCCTATCCTTATGACCACACTGGCTACTACACTGGGAGCGCTTCCCATTGCACTGGCCTTTGGCTCTGCAGGAAAGAGCCGTATACCTTTGGGCATTGTGATCGTTGGAGGTATGTTATTCGCCCTTGTTCTCACCTTGTTTGTTGTACCTGCTTTATACAGTTACATCTCGAGGAAAAAAACTATTCATTATCATGATTAGGTATCTGACTATATTATTTATTCTTCCTTTGTCTGTTCTTGCACAGGATAGTGTCCCTGTGATCAGTTCAGAAGATGCTGTCCGCATGGCGCTTGAAAATAATCTTGATATCAAGATCATCCAGGGCGACAGGGATATTGCCGCAATCAATAACAACTGGGGTAATGCCGGGAAATGGCCAACAGTCAATGCCAATATCTCCAATACGGAAGCCATTTCCAACCTTAACCAGGTATTGTCCAATGGCAGTGAGATCAAACGCAATGGTGTTACCAATAACGTCCTCAATGCCAACATACAGGCTACCTGGAGGATATATAACGGCAGCCGCATCACGGCCACTAAAAAGAGATATGATGAACTGGAGAAGATCGGAGAATTGAGTGTGACCCAGGAAATGCAACGCATTTCTTTTGACGTATTGGTAGCTTATTATAATATCGTCAGGCTGAACCAGCAGGTAAAAGCAACACAGGCCATCATTGCGCTTTCAGAAGAGCGGTATAATATTGCGAAAACAAGATTCGATGTGGGAAGCGCAGCGAAAACCGATATGCTGCAATCCGGTATCGATATGAATGAACAGCGTATTAACCTGAACAATATTGAACAGCAGATAAAGAATAACAAAGCCATTTTAAATACCATCCTGAAGCGCCCTGCGGATCTGGACTTTGCTGTATCTGACTCTAC
>JAHEFC010000440.1:2674-3421 GCA_024640385.1 Sphingobacteriales bacterium | reverse complement strand
TTTTCCAGGATTTCCCTCTTCTTGCTGTGTTTAATGATGGGGTTTTTTAGCATCAATTCAAATGACCTGTTTTCCTCGCACACTTTGGTGAAAAGTAACATGTCCTGATACACAGACTCTAAAGCATTTTTCTCTACGGCCAGGCCGAGGAGAGATCTGACATAACGCGATGCTGCTCTTGAATCGACCATGCCTTAATTTACCTTTAGGTCTTTGACGTAACGCTCAACAAGGTCTTTCTGCGCCTTGTCATTAGAAAGATTTTCTTTCAGGAGCTTCTCTGCTATTTCAAGGGAAAACATTGCGACCTGGATTTTGATCTCTTTAAGCGCCGCTTGTTTTTCAATGCCGATTGCCGCACGGGCATCTTCAATAATCTTATCTGCAGATTTTTTTGCCTCTGATTGAGCTTCGTCTTTCATACGATTGGATGCCTCTCTCGCCTCCCTCAACATCTTATCCCGTTCTTCACGCGCCTGTTTCAATAAGTTCTCATTATCAGCCTTCAGCTGGGAAATTTCTAATCTCGCATTCTCAGCGGTATCGAGGGCTTCCTGAATAGATTTTTCTCTTTCCTTCAATGAGCTTAAGATCGGTTTCCATGCCAGTTTGCCAAGCAGGAAAACAAGAAGCAAAAACACGAATGTCTGCCAGATAATAAGGCCCGTACCGGGGGTGAGCAGTTCCATAATATCAATTTTTCAATGTGAATCAAAAAAGAAGAACTTGCCCGGCCCATTGCCTGAG
>JAHEFC010000440.1:0-2664 GCA_024640385.1 Sphingobacteriales bacterium | reverse complement strand
CCTGAACGAAATCAGCAAACAAATTACCAGGGCAAAAAGAGCAGCTACCTCGATAAGGGCGGCAATGATCAACATCGCTCCTTGAATCTTTCCAGAAGCTTCAGGTTGACGTGCCATACCTTCCATCGCGGAACCACCAATTTTACCGATGCCGATACCCGCGCCAATCGCAGCAAGACCTGCACCGATGCCTGCGCCCATTACGGCGTAGCTGATGTCCAATAAAAGTCCTAATAACATAATTGTATATAGTTAAGTGAAACAAACCCCGTCAAGACAAGTCGTGGCGGGGATATCTTTAATTTGCTTTAATGATGTTCATGTTCAGCAGTCGCCATCCCTATGTATAGTGAAGAAAACAATGTAAACACATAGGCCTGAATTCCGGCTACCAGCAATTCAATCAGGTCGATAAAGAGTACAATAAGACTCGATACAAACCCTATGGTAACGCTTTGAAAAATGAATGCAAAACAAAGTAAGCTCAGTAGTACAATGTGCCCTGCAGTAATCGCTACAAATAGACGAATAGTCAGCGAAAATGGCTTCGTGAATATGCCAATCAATTCAACCGGCAAAATTACAATCCGCAATGGCAATGGTACACCGGGTGTCCAGAAAATATGCGACCAATACCCCTTATTTCCCTTCACGTTGGTAATGATAAATGTAAGCACCGCCAATACCAGTGTTACAGAGATGTTTCCAGTTAGATTTCCGGCCCCTGGCAAAAGCCCCAATAAATTCCCAAAGAGTATAAAAAAGAAAAGGGTTAATAAATACGGCAGGAATTTTTCGTGATGATGAGCGATATTCGGTTTCACTATTTCATCGCGCACAAAAACAATAATCGGCTCAAAGAAGGATTGAATGCCACGAGGCGCCAGGCCTTTATTTTTTTGATACCCTTTGGCGACAGCAAGAAACACCAACAACAACAGCGCAGCATTTATAAACAGCATAGCCACATTTTTGGTGATGGACAGGTCCAGTACGGCCTTCCCTGATTCAGTGAGGTAAATATGATTATGCTCTAACTTATAGCCATTGTATTCCACGATTTTATGGTGCTCATCGTAGAAGTGGTGAGCCGAGAAAACGTCCAGGCCTTTTTCAGCCGAATAAACGACTACAGGCAAGTAGATTGTCCCTCCATGGTCCCATAAATGCCAGATATGGTCGTCCATCACGTGATGAAGAATCACTTCACTGGCATTGAACTCCTTTTCGGCCTCAGGTTCAACCTCGGCATGGTCTTCCTGCAGCGCAGAAACAGCCCCTGGAAGGAATGAAAGCACAAGAAGTATGGCGCCGAAAAATTGCTTAGCAGGACTCAAAAATATGCTCATTCAGGGCTAATTTCAAGGTTTTTGAATACGAGCGCAAAGGTATTAATTAATGCTCCAGAAAAAAATGTTTTAAAAAATTTTTGGGTCCTTTTATGAGCGCCCGGAGCCTGAAATTTTTCGGTAGAGAAATGCGATTTCCAGACCCGTAAATACGGCATACAGGAGCATGAAGAAAACCACATTCGCTGCTGCTCCTGGCTTGTCTTCCATAATCATGAAGAGGTTATATGCCCCGTAGGCAAGAAATTTTACTACCATGGTGAGCAAATAGAGCTGAACAAAAAAGTCAGGCTTGTCAACTTTATAGAGGTAAGCAAAAATAGTGGTAGTAGAGAAGACCAGAAAAATCAGCGTCTCAAAAAAGAAGGAAGGTAATTGCTCAATCCAAAGCTGTTTGTAGGCAAGGCCCGCCAGACAGGCCAATGCTAACGCGGCAATTAATAACACCAGGACGAACCGGATCAAGGATTGTCCCTTTTGATTGAAGTGTATACCTGGTACATCATCCCACCGAATGCCAGAAAGCCAAACAACAGCATGAATACTGGAAATTTGATCCCCAGATATCCGTCCAATACATACCCCAACCATCCAAATATACCGATAGCTGCCAACAATTGAAGGCCGAGACTACTATACTTTAAATAGTTGTTATATGGTTTTAATTTCTTGTTGGGGGATGGCTCTGGTAAGCCCATTATCGCCAATTTTGATGTCCTTGATCACAGCGCCCATCTTGCAGGTTCCATTAAACACCGCTCCTGGCTCGACCACCATTTTGCCAGTAATGATATCTCCATGTATGACCGCCGTGGATTTCAACACTAATAATTCAGTGATCTCTATTTTGCCTTTAACCTCACCTTCAATATCAGCATTCTGGGCCATGATATTTCCCTGTACCTGTGATGAGCTACCGAGCGCTACTTTAGCTTTCGACTTTACGTTTCCGGTTATTTTACCTTCGATACGAATATTACCGTACGTTTCAATGTTACCTTCCAGGTAAGTACCTTTGCCGATGTTGTTGCTCGAGTTGCTAATCTCTTCGGCTGCGCGTTTTTGTTCTTTCGAAGTTAGCATGACGTTCTGGTTTTAAAAAGTGACAAATTCTTCAGGGTTGAGGGAGTTTCCATTGTACCATAACTCAAAATGCAGGTGAGGTCCATTGGTGAGTTCTCCACTATTGCCAACGATGGAGATAATTTCTCCGCCGCTTACAAAGGTACCAACTTTTTTTAAGAGTTGAGCATTGTGCTTATACGAAGAGATCAAATTGCCGCGATGCTGCACCATGATCACATAGCCTGAATCC
>JAHEFC010000136.1:9159-9534 GCA_024640385.1 Sphingobacteriales bacterium | reverse complement strand
CGGCATTGGATAAATTTCTGTGTGCGGCTTCTAAAGAAGTAAAAATTAAAAAGTAAAAATTAAAAAGCCTATCGGACAAGTCTACTCCAGTAAACATTGAGGCATCAATTTTTACTTTTTACTTTTTATTTTTTAATTGTCAATGAACCTCCTCTCCAAAGAGACCAGCCCTTATTTGCTGCAGCATGCACACAACCCCGTGGATTGGTATCCCTGGGGTGAAGAAGCTTTGCAGAAAGCCAGGGCTGAGGATAAGCCCATCCTGGTAAGTATAGGCTATTCAGCCTGCCACTGGTGCCATGTTATGGAGCGGGAGAGTTTTGAAGATGAGGGTACGGCCCGGCTGATGAACGAGCATTTTGTCAATATCAAGAT
>JAHEFC010000136.1:0-9149 GCA_024640385.1 Sphingobacteriales bacterium | reverse complement strand
GCGGTGCAGGCCATGTCCGGTAGCGGCGGCTGGCCCCTGAATGTTTTTCTGACACCGGACGCCCGGCCTTTTTACGGGGGAACCTATTTTCCACCAGTCAGGGCCCATAACCGGGCTTCATGGACGGAAGTGCTGACCGGGATCACAAAAGCGTTCCGGGAGCAGCGGGACCAGATCGAGGAGCAGGCTGGCCAGCTTACCGATCACCTGAAAAAATCCAACAGTTTCGGAACCAATCCTATTGATCTCAATATTCCCCAGGAAGAGCGGTTCACCCGTTCCCAGCTTGAGCAGGCTTTCCAGGCCGTGATGGCCCAGGCAGACAGAACCTGGGGCGGTTTTGGCAGGGCGCCCAAGTTCCCCCAGACCTTCACCATACAGTTTCTACTCAAACATTATTACCTGACAGGGAAGGCTGAAGCGCTTGAACAGGCGTTATTGAGCCTGGATAAAATGATCATGGGCGGGATCTATGACCATATTGGAGGAGGTTTTGCCAGGTATTCTACTGATACTGAATGGCTTGCCCCGCATTTTGAGAAAATGTTATACGACAATGCGCTTTTGGTGTTGGCGCTTTGTGAGGCCTACCAGATCACTGGGAAGGAAAGATATGCGCGGATCGTCCGTGAGACCCTTCGTTTTGTGGAAAATGAGCTGATGAGCGGAGAATTTGGGTTTTACAGTGCGTTGGATGCTGATTCTGAAGGAGTTGAAGGGAAATTCTATACCTGGACCATGGAGCAAGTGAGAGAGATAGCCAGTGAGAATGATAGAGAGATAATTGATCTGTTTTGTCAGGTTTATGATATCACTCCAGGGGGGAACTGGGAACATGTGAATATCCCAAGGCTTAAAGAATGGCCGGAGGAGCAGGTTGCAGAAGGCAGGTTGCAGGTTGCAGATTTGGAAAAAATTGAGCGTGTTAAGGCTAAACTGCTGGCCATACGGGCCAAAAGGGTGAGGCCGGGGCTGGACGATAAAATATTGTTGAGCTGGAACGCCCTGATGAACCAGGCTTTTGCAAAGTCGGCATTGATATTGGGGGATAAGCATTTAGGGGAGATCGCGGTGAAAAACATGGAATTCCTGCTGCGGGTATTCACTGACGCCAAGGGAAAAACCAGGCATACCTACAAGAACGGGGTAGCCAAAGTGGACGGATTCCTTGAGGATCAGGCTTATTTGGCAAAAGCATTGATCTTTTTACAGGAATTGACCGGTGAGGCAGGTTACCTCGAGCAGGCGAAGGTATTATTGGAAGAGGGGATCAGGCATTATTCCGATGAAGAGGGATTGTTCTTTTATTTTACCCGTGACGACCAGGAGGATGTAATAATAAGGAAGAAGGAGATCTATGATGGGGCTACGCCTTCGGGGAACTCGGTGATGGCCAACGTTTTATTGCATTTGGGAATCTTATTCGAGCGGTCAGACTGGAAGGAAAGGGCTGTGAAGATGGCAGATTCGGTCAGTCAGATGGCAATCAGGTATCCAACCTCTTTTGGCATCTGGACGGACCTGGTCCAGGAACTGGTTTACGGAACACTTGAAATTGCGGTAGTGGGGAAGGACGCAGTGGAATCGGGAAAAAAACTACTGATGCATTATGTACCATATAAGGTATATCAATCATCTGAGACTGAAAATGAACGATATCCGTTGTTGAAGGGTAAGCTGCCTGCTGAGCAGACAGTTTTTTTTCTTTGTAAGAACTATTCTTGCAAAAAACCCGTTTATGATTCAACGGAGTTTATTCAACTCATTGAAAAGGAGATAAGACTAATTATCAACTGACACAATAATGGAGAATGGAGCTCGTTATTTTATAGCGGCAGAATAGATTTTAGGCTTTGTTAAATATTATATATAGAATCAAATGTCATCAAAAGGTCAATTAAATATTAATCTATATTTGTCCAAATACCCTCAATATTTTTTATGAAAATGAGAAACCTTCTGCTCAACCTGGGAATGCTTGCGGCTGTTTCCGTACTGGCTGTAAGCTGTGGTAAACTGGGTAAATCCAAATCCAAGGGTCTTCCTAACGACGGGCAGCTCCACGGAGTTTCTTTGGGTACTGCTTATAGCATGCCTAAGCCTCCGGGTATGGTATATGTTCCGCAGGGAACGTTCCATATGGGTCCTAGTGATGAGGATATCAGTTATTCTTTCACAGCCCGTAACCGTCAGATCTCCATTAACGGATTCTGGATGGATGCCACTGAAATCACCAACAACGAGTATCGCCAGTTCGTATGGTCTGTTAGAGATTCTATCGCAGCTACTATTCTTAATTATAAGAAACCAGGTGGTGATGGTGTAGAGATCATCGATCAGAAAAAAGCAGCCACTATCAAGTGGAATGATCCGAAGATCCTCGAACAGCTGAACGCGATGATCGTGACGCCTGACAACAGGATACTCGGTAAAAAAGAACTGGATGCCGACAAGCTCGTGTACCGTTCTGAAACATTTGATTACAAAGAAGCATCAAAAAGGGAAAATGCGGGTAAGCCACGTTCCCAGTTCATTGTAAAGAAAGACATCAAGATCTATCCTGACACGCTGGTATGGATCCGTGATTTCTCTTACTCTTATAATGAGCCGATGTCAAAAAGATATTTCAGCCATCCATCTTTCGGTAACTATCCGGTAGTTGGTGTAAGCTGGAAACAAGCCACTGCATTCTGCGAGTGGAGAACAAATTATCTCAATAGTTTCCTCGAGTCTAAAAAGCGTATTGCTGAATCTGATTTCCGTTTACCAACAGAAGCAGAATGGGAATATGCTGCTCGTGGCGGACGTTCACAGGCTCCATACCCATGGGGCGGATATTACCTGAGGAACAAGAAGGGCTGCCTCCTGGCTAACTTCAAACCAGGCCGTGGTAACTATCCGGAAGATGGCGGTTTCTATACCGTGAGGGCTGATGCCTACTGGCCAAACGATTTCGGTCTGTATAATATGTCCGGTAACGTTGCCGAGTGGACCTCTTCACTGTACTATGAGGGTGCTTACAACTTCCAGCACGACATGAACCCTGATATCCGTTGGAATGCAAAAGACAGTGATCCTCCAAGGATGAAGCGTAAAGTGATCCGTGGTGGTAGCTGGAAAGATGTAGGTTATTTCCTCCAGACAGGCGCACGTAATTACGAATACCAGGATACATCCAAGTCATATATCGGCTTCCGTTGTGTGATCGATCTTCCTCCAACACCCAGCAAGAAAGCAAGGAAATAAGTGAACAGAGCTGGAACCCAAACCCAAGAGTATACAAAAATTTTAATAACCCCTTAATGGAACTTATGCTATGTAAAGAGAAATTCTTTACGTAGCATAATATTCCCCCAAAAATCCAATTAAAACCATCAAAATTTCATCGTTATGGCAGGTACAAACAAACAAACAGACAAACTCGTTAACGTAATCGTGTGCGTAGGTGCTGCGGTCGTTATCTTCGGTGCATGGGCAAAAATTCTGCACAAATCATTCGCAGACATCATGCTGACAATTGGTCTTTTAACTGAAGCAGCGATCTTCCTCGTGTATGCATTCCTCCCGCCTCCCGGTCAGGAAATGGCACAACTTGCAGAAGCTCTTCCTAAATTAGGCAATGCAGGTAACCCTGCCCTGGCTTCTATGGATAAGATGCTTTCTGAAGCAGACATCAACCCTGCAAACATGAAGCGCCTGAGTGAAAACTTCTCAAAATTCGGAACCACAGTTGACAAGATGAAAGATATCGCTGATATCCATGCTGCCACTGCCGACTACACACAGAAAACAAAAGAAGCTGCAGTTGCCCTTGGAAGTATGAAAGATGCATACCAGAGTGCAACCACAACTATAGGCCATTTCAACAGCGCCGCTGAAAGCACCCGCCAGTTCCATGAGCAGGTTCAGACCCTGACCAAGAATCTTGGTTCACTGAACACGATCTACGAACTCGAGCTTCAGGATACCAACAATCACCTGAAGGCGATGAATCAGTTCTACGGAAATCTTGTACAGGCTTCACAGGCTATGCAGGGCAGCGTAGATGACGCTAAGAAAACACAAGAGCAAATTTCATTACTGTCACGTAACCTCAGCAACCTGAACCAGGTTTATGGTAACATGCTGGCTGCAATGCAAGGCCGCTCATAAGTGTAGTGTTAAGTTGAAAAACCCTAATCTTAATTTTAAATCCAACTAGAAATGGCACTACCTAAAGAACCGCGGCAGAAGATGATCAACATGATGTACCTCGTGTTGACGGCACTGCTGGCGCTGAATGTATCTGCTGAAATCATAAACGCCTTCAAGGTTGTTGATAACAGCCTGAAGCAATCAAATAATATTCTAACCTCGTCCACAAACGGCATCTACGAGAATTTCAACGAGATGCTGAAGGATCCGAAAACTGCTGAGAAAGCAGCGATCTGGAAACCTAAAGCGGACAAAGCACGCGAACTCGCTAAGCAGGCCTCTGATCTTATCGACAAGTACAAGCTTGATCTGATGAAAGAAGCAGGATATGACCCCGCAAGTGGTGATTCCTCTTTCAAAGAAGATAATATCGATGCGGCTACCCGTTTGTTCGATACCAAAGGAGAAGGTAAAACCCTGTACAGCACTTTAGAGAATTTCAAAAAGAATATTCTCGCCATCGATCCTGAGATCTCAAAAGCGCTGGCCAGCAAACTTCCCCTGAACCTGGAAATTCCAAAGTCTGCGTCAGGTAACAAAATGACCGGAGACCCCGTGAAAGACTGGGTTTACACCAACTTCCACATGACGC
Organism: Sphingobacteriales bacterium; assembly: GCA_024640385.1. Lineage (GTDB taxonomy): Bacteria > Bacteroidota > Bacteroidia > Chitinophagales > Chitinophagaceae > Pollutibacter. Next base: position 4,363 of record JAHEFC010000136.1, on the reverse strand, counting down.
CAACTGTTGCTGCACTCACCATGCTGAGCAAGTACCAGAACGACGTGAAGAATACAGAGAGCCAGGTTGCCACATTCTGTGCTAACCAGGTAGGTTCGGTTAAGCTGATCCTCGACAAGTTCGAGCCGCTGATCGGTACCAACTCTACTTACTTCATGCCTGGCGAAGAGATGGAAGTACAGGCTGGTCTTGGTGCTTTCAACGCATCTGTAAAGCCAACTGTAACAATTGATGGCAGAAACATCACCGTTAACGAAAGGGGTGTTGCTGAAACCAAATTCGCAGTAGGCGGAACAGGTTCACGCAAAATGAACGTAACTGTAAAATATGTTGATCCCAATACCGGTGAATTGAAGGAAACTTCTAAAGCCATCGAGTATACTGTAGGTGCTCCTTCTGGTGTGGCTGTAATGGCTGACAAGATGAATGTACTCTACATTGGTGTTCCGAACCCGCTTACCATTACTGCAGGTGCAGGTGCTGAAAAAGTTAATGCAACTTTCTCTGGTGGCTCTATCCGCAAAGTGAGTGGTGCTAAATACATCGCCGAACCGAAAGATCCGGGTGAACATACTGTAACTGTACTGGTTGAAGGAAAAGCCGCCGGCAAAGTAACTTTCCGTGTGAAAATGCTTCCTCTCCCCGCAGCTTATGTGGGTAACCTGAAGCCTGGTCCTGTACCTACTGCCAACTTCAAGGCCATGGGTGGTGTGATCGCTAAACTGGAAGATTCTGAATTCGACGCTCCTTACGAAGTGGTAAGCTATACCCTGGGTGCCATGAGCCCCGACATCCCTGACTATGTACCTACACAGGTAAATGGCAACAGGTGGAGTGGCGCAGCTGCCAACCTGGTGGCTAAACTGAAGCCAGGTGCGCTGGTGGTGATCAACGACATCAAGGTGAAGGATCCAAGCGGAAGGGTGCGTACCCTGAACGGAAGCTTATCATATAGTTTGAAGTAAGATTAACAGATCAAACAATAAGTACTGATATAGAATCGTTTATTTTGTATCGTAAACTGTAGAGAATCATGAAATTCCAATTGGCCAAATACGTTTTACTGGTAGCCGCCTTCGGTTTGGCGAGTCATGTGGCAGATGCCCAGACCCGCAAAAAAACCACCAGGTCGACCACTGCCAAGAAAACCACCACGAAAACCACCAAATCCAATACCGCCAGTGCCAATTTGAATGCAGCGGCTGCGGACACGGTAGTTAAACCGGTAGCTAAAAGAGATCCCCTGGCTTTTGATACCGTACGCAAATCCCTGCGCAATGATGCTGCAGTGGAAAGAAACCTCGTGAAAGACAGGACTCCCCTCGCGCATGAGAACATCCGCGAAGATGATGCCTGGTATCGTGAGCGCGTATGGAGGGAGATCGATATCCGCGAGAAAATGAACCTGCCTTTTCGCTATAAAGCCGATGAGGATAACGGTAACCAGCGTTTCATCATCATCCTGCTGAACGCCCTTCGTTCCGGTGAAGTGACAGCTTTCGATCCTACAGTGGACGACCGCTTCACTACCCCGATGACGCTGGATAAGATCGGTGAGATGGTTGCTGGTAAATGCGATACTACACAGATCCCTGACTATGTGAAAGATCCTAACGGTACAAAAGGTATATTCAAAGACACAGTGGTGTGTGCTGAATTCAACCCTGATGATATCGCTAAGTTCAGGATCAAGGAAGAATGGGTATTCGATAAAGAATCTTCAAGGCTCTATGCACGTATTCTCGGAATTGCTCCGCTGAAAACATATATCGACAATGCCACCGGTGTTGTTCTGGGTGAAGCCCCCCTGTTCTGGGTCTATTATCCTGACCTGAGGCCAACCCTCGCCAAGTTCGAAGTCTACAATGGCAAGAACTTCGGTGCCAGGATGAGCTGGGAGGAACTTTTCGAAAGCCGTTTCTTCTCAAGTTATATCGTGAAATCAACGATCGAGAATCCTTATGACATGTACATCAAGGGTTATGTGAAAGATGATATCCTTAGGTTGCTTGAAGGAGAGAATGTGAAGGAAAAGATATTCAACTTCGAACAGGACCTATGGTCGTATTAAAAATTTTAAGCATAATAAAAAAGCCTCCCGGTTCTACCGGGAGGCTTTTTTATTATGCTTAAAATTTTAATACGACAATGTGGGAATGTGATGAATGTAACGCTGCGCTTAATGTGGTTGAATGAATGTGGTGAATGTATCGCTGCGCTCAATGCCCGGTCATCGCGATGCTTTCTTTTCCTTTAATCTTTTTGTACTGGTGATCAGTATACTTCTAAGAAGCCTCTTTATGTCTGTTATTGGTTCTTCCAGCCTGTTCGTGATCTGGGGAAAGTCTTGTTCCAGCAGCTTAAGCCAATAGACCGTTTCATTAGCTTCTTTATCCGCAATTTTCATCTTGTTTATAAAATCAACCATGCTTTGTCCGCTTTCTGCTTCCGCAATTGAAGCACCGATCGCTGTGCCCGATTTTTTCAATTGAAAGAAGATATGCCTATAGGCAGGTGAGTCGAGGTCTTTGATCAGATCGAGTAGTAGTTTTGAGAAGGCCAGGCTTTTCTGGTAGATGATATTGTTCTCCATGGCCTGAAGGTAGAGTCAGAGGGAGGGAGTTAAATCAGTATTATGACGGTAAAAAACAGGGATTTTTCTCATAGTGCACACCACATTCCCACATTCATCACATTCCCACATTTATCGCCCTCTAATGAATGTGACATAAAAAAAGGGGCTAGGATAAAAATCCGGCCCCGTTTTTAAAATCCAATATCCTATGAAAAACCGAGGTAAAGATAAGTCACTCATTCGTGATAACCATCAGGGATGAACGAAATTTTAATCCACTTATCGGATGAAAACTCCCAATCGTCGAAAATGTGGCTAATGTGGGGGAATGTAATATGAAAAAAATGAGGGAAGAAGAATGAGATCCTGTAAAAAGCCCCCAGCATATGCATCCTTCACATTCACCACATTCACCACATTTATCACATTCTCCCAAAGTGTTCCCGAATGAGTTTGGCCTTGGCTTGTCCTACCACATTTTCAAGTTCCTCTTCGCTGGCGTTTACGATATTCTTTACAGATCGGAATGTTTTCAGTAAAGTATCTGCCGTGTTACTGCCGATCCCCCTGATCCCTTCGAGCTCATTCTTGAATGTTCCTTTCGCCCTTTTTTGACGGTGGAAGCTTATACCGAAACGATGGACCTCATCCCGGATATACCGTATAAGGTTGAGGCTGCTGCTGCCACAGGGCAGTTTCAGCGATTCCTGGTCGTGGGCGAAAAAGATCTCTTCTACATTTTTCGCTAAACCTACCAGGGTCATTCTTCCTGAGATACCCAGTTCATCGATGGCTTCTAAAGCAGCATTTAATTGGCCTTTGCCTCCGTCTATAATTACCAGCTGGGGCAAAGGCTGACGATCGGATAACAGCCTCTTGTAGCGTCTCCCAACTACTTCTTTCATGGTGGCAAAATCATTGATCCCCTCCACTGTTTTCACATTGAAATGCCTGTAGTCTTTTTTACTGGGTCTGCCATCCTTAAAACAAACCATGGCTGAAACAGGGTAGCTGCCATGAAAATTTGAGTTGTCGAAGCATTCAATATGCACGGGCAATTCCTGCAGGTTGAGATCGTCCTGTAGCTGCAAAAGGTCACCGGTCATATCCTTATCGCCTTTCGTGAGCAGAAGCCGGCTCTGTCTTTTCTGTTCTTCTATGAAATAATTGACATTTTTCTCGGAAAGCTCCAGCAGTTTCTTTTTGTCACCTCCTTTCGGCACCGTGATTGTCACATGCTCTCCGGGGTAGTCAACAGCCACGGGCATGATGACCTCCTCCGCCTTACTAGAAAATAATTCCCTGAAATAGATCAGTGCAAAAGACAGGAGCTCTTCCCTGGTTTCTTCCAGTTTTTTCTCCACCATCACCGTTTTGCTGTCAACTATGGCACCGTTCCTGACCATCATGAAATTGACATAAGAATTTTCATTCTCTTCTCCGGCAATGCTGCAAACATCCATATCGCCCAGTTTTGGATTTACCACGGTGGAGCGGGCCTGGTAACTCTGCAAATGCTCGATCTTCTTGCGGATGATCTCGGCTTTTTCAAACTCCATCTTCAAGGCATGTTCCTTCATTTCGTTCTTGAAATGCTGGATCACTGGTGAGAGGTTGCCTTTCAGGAAATTCCTGATCTGCCCCAATCCTTCGTCGTAATCCTGGCGGCTCTGCAGCGCTTCGCAGGGCCCTTTGCAATTGCCCAGGTGATATTCCAGGCAAACTTTAAATTTTCCTTTCTCGATGTTTTGCGGGGTCAGGTTCAGTTTGCAGGTGCGCAGGGGTATA
>JAHEFC010000135.1 GCA_024640385.1 Sphingobacteriales bacterium | reverse complement strand
ATCAACACTGCCGCTATCCGCCTGCGTGCATCTTTGCTGTTGAAAGGTTCCGATTTTGTAAATCTCTTCAGGCCCAGCAGCATCATGCGCTGCTCATCGCCGGAAGCAAAAGCATTGATCGCATCTTTACCGGACTTATTGATCTTGTCCGCCGCATCATAGAGATAAGTTCTGGCCATGTCTGTAAATACAGAAGCACGGGCATCTCCTTTCCGGGCTGCTTTCATGGCTCTGAGAATACCACTTTCAGCGTGGAATACCTCAATGGCCATGTCTGCAATATTCATCAGGATCTCCTGTTCGGACTCCAGCTTCATCATCAACTTCTGGGCTGCCGCGCCGGCAACCATCATGATGGTCTTCTTCAGGTTTTTGATCAGCTTTCTTTCTGCTGCAAACGGTGTATCATCCACGTCTCCGAACTCAGGAATGCTCATCAGTTCTTTTTGCACCGCCATGGCAGGTCCCATGATATCGAGCCGGCCTTTCATGGCGCGCTTGAGTACCATATCTACAGTGAGTAACCTGTTGATCTCATTCGTTCCCTCATAAATCCTGTTGATGCGGCTGTCGCGATAACCACGGGAAATATTATACTCGGCGCTGAATCCGTTGCCACCATGTATCTGGACGCCTTCGTCCACCACATAATCCAGCAGCTCACTGCCGAATACTTTAAGGATCGCACATTCTATCGCATATTCTTCTGCAGCTCCGAGCAAAGCATCTGCATAAGACTGTCCTTTTGCCAGCAATTCCTTTTCTTTCTCCTCTATCCACATCGCCGTCCTGTATAACGCTGCTTCGCATATCCATACCCGTATAGCAGCCTCAGCCAGTTTATGTTGTATTGCCCCGAAATTTGCGATAGGCTGTTTGAACTGCTCGCGTGTATTGGCATACTGGACAATGGTATCCATGGCCCTTTTTGCGCCACCCAGTGTTGCTGCACATAATTTCAGCCTGCCTATGTTCAGGATATTGAAAGCGATCACATGACCCTTGCCGATCTCGCCCAGTACGTTTTCGACTGGAACTTTACAATCCTGGAAATACAATTGAACTGTTGAAGATCCTTTAATACCCATCTTTTGCTCCTCAGGCCCCTGTGTGAATCCCTCAAACCCTCTTTCGACAATAAATGCGGTAAACTTATCCCCATCCACCTTAGCAAACACTGTATATACATCGGCAAATCCACCATTGGTGATCCAGCATTTCTGCCCGTTCAGAATATAATATTTTCCATCCTCGCTGAGCTTAGCGGTGGTTTTGGCACTGAGCGCATCCGATCCGGAATTTGGTTCGGTAAGGCCATAAGCACCTTTCCACTCGCCCGTTCCCAGTTTGGTCACATATTTGGCTTTCTGATCCGGAGTTCCAAAATACAGAATGGGCAATGTGCCTATCCCAGTATGGGCTGCGATGGCAACCGAAAAAGAGTGCCCGCCACCAAGACCTTCGTTAATGATTGTACTGGTGATAAAGTCCTTACCCAGGCCCCCCAGTTCTTCAGGAATGGAGCTGCCCAACAGGCCCTGCTCTCCCGCTTTATCCATAAGTGAGGGCATTAGACCAGGCTCCAGATTATCGATCCGGTCCAGGATTGGATATATTTCATTGTCGAGGAACGACAGGCACATATCCATCACCATTCTGTGCTCTTCGGAAAAATCTTCCGGTGTAAACGTTCCCTCGTGATCACTTTCTTTGATCACCCATTCCCCGCCTTTCAGCGCTGTTTGTGTTTGTACTTCGGCAGCCATAATTTCTGGTTTAATATGATTGATTATTTGAGATTGTCGTAAACCTTCTGCAGCACCTGTTTGCAAAGCTCAATATCATCCGGGGCCACACCCTCAAGCGCTTCATTCAGTGTCTGATTGGCCAGCTCCATGGACTGATCCTGCAGTTTTCGTGCAGTATCCGTCAGGTAGATCAGGTTTCTGCGCCTGTCTTCCTTCGATGCCACCCTTTTCACCAGTTTGAGTTTTTCCAGGTTATCCACCAGCCTGGTGATGCTGGGCTTGTCTCTGAATGTGGCATTGCACAACTCCTGCTGATTCACACCATCCTGTTTCCATAAATGGTACAATACACTCCACTGTTCGATGGTAATATCCATACCACTCTGCTTGAAATTCTTCTGCAACCTTCTGGCTATGGCCGTAGAAGCCTTACCCGTAATAAAGCTGTATAACTCCCCGCGTTTAAATTGGTTGTTTGACATATTATTAGTTATGCAACTAATTCGAAAGTACAAAATATTTTCTAAGAAAATGTGAATAATTTTAAAATAATAGCGGGATGTATAGCCGATCGATATTATATATTTGAATTCAAACCGATAAGAACAGATCCGCCCTCCCAACCCGATCTTCACGACCCCCGGAAACAACAATAAACAAAAAGATTTACTGAATAAATCCTTTAGCGCAATGATCAGCAGGATCGTGGTGCTGCTTACCCTGATATTTACCATCTGCGGAGTTGCAGCCAGTCAGACAAAAGATGTAGTTATCGCGGTTATGGGTTCTTCAACTGCTGAAGGTGCAGGAGCATGGCCCACCGATTCCAGTTGGGTCAACCGCCTGAAACTAGCGGTGAGGAAGAATATGTCAGATGGTGCAGACACTGTTGTATATAATTTAGGTAAAGGCGGCACTACAACCTATGTTGGCAGGGAGAACGGATTTGTTCCGCCACCCGGTTATATTGGCCCCGATCCCGAACGTAATATCAACAAAGCCCTTTCGCTGGAGCCCGATATAATTTTTGTCAATTATCCATCCAATGACGTGGCCAATAACATGACCACGAAAACTACTATGGATAATTATCGTACCTATAATACATATGCGTCTATTGCAGGCAAACAGATCATTTTTCTCACTCCCCAGCCGAGAAACAGCGTTAGTTATGATCAGCAGGTTCAGTTAAAGGATCAGAAAGACTCTGTTTTAAATTCATTTACCGGCAGGGCGATCAATGTCTGGGACCTGCTGGTGGCCAGCGATGGCCTGACTATTAATCCCGAACTCAGTGCAGGTGATGGCACACACGTAAATAACAAAGGCCACCGCCTGATATTTGAACAGGTCAGCAATTTCCTCGCAGCAGCAGCCCTTCCTGTTAAACTCTCCAAATTCGAGGCGGTCGCGGTTGAGAAAAATGTTGAGCTTCGATGGGAAACAAGTTCCGAGGAAAATAACAGCCATTTCATTATTGAACGGTCCGGTAATGCCAGGGATTTTAAAGCGATTGGCGAAGTAAAAGGGAAAGGCAATTCCACTACCAAGGTTAAATATAAATTTACTGATGCTAACCCAACTCCTGGGAAAAACCACTACCGCCTAAAACAGGTAGACCTGGACGGGAAAACAGCATTCTCCCAGATCGTTACCGTAACCATAAAGCAAGCGCTGGCAGCTGAGACCTTGTATCCGGTTCCTGCCAGCACTTCCATCAACCTTAAAATTGCGGCCGACAGGAAAGAAAGCATTCATATCAACATCATAGACCGCTCCGGCAATACCAAAAGTGCTTACAACAGAACGATCGAAAAAGGCGAAAATGTGCTCCAATTCCCTATTCAATCCATGCCAACTGGCAATTATATTATGCAGATCAAACGTGAAAACTCAGTTTCAAAACGATCCTTCATCAAGCTTTGATTATTTTGCAGCTGCAAGGCTGCATGCATTCTCAATTCATCACATATAAAGATTCAGAGATCCACTACAGGTTTTCCGGTGAAGGGCCAAACGCAGTCTTGTGCTTTCACGGTTTTGGAACTTTCGCCCGTACATTCGACTGGCTGGCAGACCATGTACCTGGCCAGCTGTTTATCGCCTTCGATCTGCCATTTCACGGGGACACCAAATGGACCAATGGTGAACTGTTCCAACCAGCAGATCTTTTGGACATCATTTCCATCTGCCCCCATATTAAAAAGGAAAAATTCACGCTTATGGGTTATAGCATGGGAGGAAGGATCTGCCTCCAGCTCCTGGAACTGATCCCCTCACGCATCTCAAACCTGGTGTTGCTTGCCCCCGATGGATTGCATATGAATCCCTGGTATTGGTTCTCTACCCAAACCGCTATCGGCAACCGGATCTTCAAAAAAGCCGTTGAAAATCCGGATCGATTTATTAAACTGCTCAAACGTGGCGAATCGCTGAAACTGGTCAATAAGGGCGCACTGAAATATGTAGACCGCCACTTTGGAGATAAAACGATCAGGGAACAGGTATACAGGGTCTGGACCTCTTTCCGGAAATTCAAACCTGACCTGAACCGGGTGGTTTCACTGATCAACCAGTATAATATTCCTGTCACCATGATCTATGGAAGATATGATACTATCATTCCACTGGCACCCGGCGAAAAATTCTTTCGCGCACTCAGGTCGAGAAAAAAATTTGAAGTGCTGGAAACCGGCCACCAGTTGCTTCATATACAGAATGCACAATACATTGCTGAAGCTTTTAATCATCCTGCCTGACTCTGCTGATCATCATATCGATTCTTTTTGCAGTTCTGCTGTTGATCTATGCCATATTGCTACACAGGTACAACAAAAGATTTTCATCCATCACCGAATTTGAACCCGGGGAATCTACCGGTATCAGGATATCTGTATTGATCCCGGCAAGGGATGAGGAAAAAAATATCGGGCCCTGCATAGATGCCATCAGGCAACAGGATCATGTTACAGATCAGATCGAGATCATTGTCATTGACGATCACTCCAGTGATCACACGGCTTCAATTGCATCCGGGAAACACGCCACCGTCATCGGGCTGAAAGATGAAGACCTTGATGATACCGTGGCCTTCAAGAAAATGGCGATCACTACCGGTATCAAATACGCAAATGGTGAAATGATCATCACTACCGATGCCGACTGCATCGTTCCCCGCAACTGGATAAATATCATGGCAGGTGTATTAAAAAACACCAGGGCCGTAATGGTTGCGGGCCCGGTAAGAATGGTGCCGGGCAATTCATTGCTGTCCAAATTCCAGTCTCTTGATTTTGCCATATTACAGGGAATCACAGCTGCGTCCGTCCACTCGGGATATCATGATATGTCCAGCGGCGCCAATCTTGGCTACCTGAAGGATGCCTTCTATGAGGTGAATGGATTTGAAGGCATTGATGATATTGCCACAGGCGATGATATGCTGCTGATGCAGAAATTCAGCAGAAGATTTCCAGGCCGTATCAGTTATGCATTCAGCCGCAAAGCCATTGTAGATACTGTGCCGGAAGAAACACTGGGTGCTTTTTTCCGCCAGCGGATCCGCTGGGCCAGCAAAGCACGAAGGTACCAGGATAAGAAAATTTTCAGAATCCTGTTGCTGGTATACCTTCTCAACCTATGCCTGCTCTTTTTCCTGCTTATGGCATTCACAAGTCCCTTGCATTTTTCATTCTGCCTCGCAGCTTTCATGCTCAAAACCATTGCCGAATGGAGTTTCACAAACAATATCCTGAAATTCTTTTCATTGTCACATCTGATGCCTTTGTTCCCGATCATACAGCCACTCCACGTGATCTATACGGTGGTGTCCGGAACATTCGGCCAGCTTGGAACGGTGGAATGGAAAGGACGCAAGGTAAAATGATAGTATATTAGGCGGGTGCATTCCAACTCATTTTTACAAACCGCATTGAAAAAACTGCGTCGCTACAAAGCCGCGATGGCAGGACTGATCTGCATTTTTATTGCCCTGCTGGTTGCTATATTTGCGTACTGGATTGCGCCTGATCCTTCCCCCAATGCGAACCGGATGATACTTGAGATCAGCGGGCAATCACCGGGTTTCAAGATGAAATACCTGAAGCTTAAAAAAACCGATGCAAAAAAAGCAGGCATCATTGAAAGAACCGTTTCCGGTAAACCGGATCAATTCACCTGGATCCCCATCACTTCATATGCTGTAAAAAATGACAGCATTATAGTTCAGAAATATGTGGATGAAGGCATCACAGAACGAATAGCCTATGCAAACTCAGCAGTATTGACAATGGCGCAAGATGATGTTGGCGAATATATTGAAGAAAGAACCAACTGGCTGGGAACAGATAAATATGGACGCGACATATTAAGCAGACTGATAGTTGGAACCCGTGTCAGCCTGAGTGTGGGAAGTATTGCCGTACTGATATCCCTGACCCTGGGCATCCTGCTAGGCGCACTGGCCGGATACTACCGGGGAAGAACGGACGATACGATCATGTGGTTCATCAATGTAGTATGGAGCATACCCACCCTGCTGCTGGTATTCGCGATCACCCTGGTACTTGGCAAGGGGTTCTGGCAGGTATTTGTAGCCGTTGGCCTTACGCTTTGGGTCAGTGTTGCCCGGATGATCCGGGGCCAGGTATTCAGCATTCGCGAGCTTGAATATATTGAAGCTACACGCGCACTGGGATATTCAGATATCAGGACTATCGTAGTACATATTTTGCCAAATGTATTGGGCCCCGTGTTGGTCATGGGTGCCTCCAATTTTGCCACAGCAATTGTGATTGAAGCCGGACTGAGCTTTCTCGGCGTGGGTGTTCAACCGCCACAGCCCAGCTGGGGTTTGATGATCAAGGAGAATTACAATTTCATCATTACCAATAATCCAATGCTGGCTATTGTACCGGGCCTGGCCATTATGGTATTGGTTCTGTCGTTCAACCTGCTGGGAAACGGTTTAAGGGATGCGTTAGATGTACGTAGCTAAAATTAGAGAGCAAGAGAGTCTGAGGGGCAGAGAGGAGGAATTCTATTTACTGCGCTGAAATTTCTGACTATCTGTCTCTCTTCCTCTCCGACTCTCCATTAAGATCCCTGCACACAAATAAAACACGGATCCGATCTTGTCTGTCTCAATCAGGTCGCTCAAAAAGATCAGCACCGCTATCATTCCCAATATAGCACCCGTCATCAGCATCAACCCTTTAGTATGCGGATCAGCGCTCCCAAGATAGATCTTCTGCGCAGTCATCATCATGGTTACAAACAGCGCTACGAATAAAATCAAACCCGGAACGCCCTGTTCGGTCAAGAGCAACAGGAAATAATTATGCACCGTGGATTTTTCCGGGTTATTGCTCACATAGGTTCTGAAATCATTGGCAGTATATGATTTGTACAATGGATAAAAACTGTTTGGCCCTGATCCGGTGACCCAGTTTTCTTTGGCCATTTTTGTAGCAGCGATCCATCGGTAGAATCTTTCTACGGTAGACATATCCTGCATATTGTACGTAGCGGCCATATGCTCATCGAATGATGCATGATAGATGGTTTTTTCGTACAAAGGCCTGTATTGCAGATAACGGTTGTCTTGGAGCAGCCATATTGAAGCTGCTACTATACCGAATGCCGCAGATCCGATCAGCCATTGCAACTTTCCCTTCTTCATTATATAAACCACCAACACTGCCGCTCCCAAAGCAAGCCACGCACCCCTCGAATAAGAGAATACTAGTCCTGCTGATAAGATGATCAATCCCATGATCCAGTATTTGTAACCCGACCTGATCAATGCCCATGCAACCGGTATCATGCAAACCAATATGGCACCATAATTCACATGATTCCGGAAAAAAGGTGCAGTTACATCATTGACAGCCTCAAAACTGAAGCCTTCCAAACCATGCCTGACCAGAATTACGATAACGGTGAACACCATGGCCAGCAACATGAGATTGCCCGCCATGAAGCGCTCTTTTTTCCCCTTTAGGAAGACCATTGTACCCAATACAAAAGGTATGATATACCAGATCTTAGCCAGTAAAAATTTCAGTGAAATCAAGGGCATTTCAGACAGCAACACGGTGATCAATGTCCAGCATAATGCAGCAATGATCAACAACATGATCCTGCTGTGAAGCAGGTCTCCCCATAACTTTCTATCCCTGTATACGATGAAAAGAATGATCGGGCTCAGCAACCACATCAGGGTTTCGTCGGGCAGGTCGGTGCCCAATGAGGAACTGAACTGAAATTCAGTGGAAAGCGGAATGGTGAATAAAAGCAGGAAATAAATCAACGATGGCTTCGTAAAACCTGCCACCAAAATGATAAGAACAGGCACCGCTCCCAATAACACCAGGTTGCCTGTTACCAGGGCAACCGCAACGGAGAACAGGAACGAGAACAGCACTGTGCGATATGAAAAGATGCCTTTCATAACTTCAGGCATTCATGTTCCGCTTAGCTGCGATCCAGGCCAGTACAGTGAACAGTGATGCTAAAAATGTGATCAGCACATTGAGAAGTATTTTGGGCCTGTCGGGTATTAGTGATATCGAAGGTTTCTCCATTACGAAAAATGCAGCCGGCGGATTTAACCTGGTAATTTCATACTCCGCGATTTTCTTCTCTATCTCTGCAACCTCCAACCTGCCACCTGCAACCTGAGTAGAATCGCTCTCCTTTTCATAAACAGAAAGTTCTCCCTTCAACGCCCCCAGGGACCTGTCGTAAAACGACCTGAACATCTGGTCGAATACATCCTGGGTGCGGTCGATCATGGCATTGGCTATCATTTCAGCCATGGCTGCGTCTTCATCCCATACACGAAGACGAAGTTCTCCGTATTCCGTACGCAACAGTTTGATATTCTTCTCCAGTTTTTTCTGCGCCAGGGATTTTGCGTTTTTCTTACCGCCATACCCATAATGATCAACCAGCTTCAGGCTGTCGGCCACATGATGGATCACAGCACCTGAATGCATGGTAGCGAAAAGCCTGTCCAGGTCTTCCGCATTTCCATAGGCGGAATAAAGCTCCTGGATATTGTTTTCATACAGCCTTTGCTTGTCCATCAACTTTGAATTGGCCGGAAGAAGTGAAGCCTGGGAAACAAATTCGTCAGGTAATACCAGGCTGACCACCAGTGCCAGCAGGGTAGCTATACCGGAGAACAGCAAAATGCTCCATTTTCTATCAACTATATCTTTAATAATGGATTCAGCCATCCTGTTTTTATAAAATTAGCCATTTAAAAATGAGAAAAGAGATCAACCCGAGCGCAGCATAATAACCCATATCCGAACCGTAAAATCTTAGAGATGTTCTCTTCACTGCAAGATAAGTAACGGCAATGGCAAATGCAGACTGTGTTGAAAGGGCCACCCAGGCAGCCCCTTCTGCTCCATAACGGGGTATAACAAAGAAATTGACCACTATATTCAGGAGAGCAAATAGGGCGCTCACACGCAGGAAATTTTTGATCTCCCCGGTGGCAGTAAGGTGTGTGCCATAGATCTGGATCAGAGCCAGCGCGGGCAGGCACATCAACAGGATGCGGATCACCACCGTGGCCTCTGCTGCCCTGCCATGGTATAAGAGCTGATTGATCTCTTCAGCCAGGAACCACCCTCCGGTTGCGATCACAATGGCAGGAACCAGGAGAAAATAGCGGCAGACCCTGAGTACAAAACCGACCTGGTTCCTGTTCGGCCAGTTTTTTGAAATATATGGAAGAAGGAATCCTGCCACCAGGAAGCCTACCATATTAACGGCGTCGGATAACCGAAAA
>JAHEFC010000439.1 GCA_024640385.1 Sphingobacteriales bacterium | reverse complement strand
TAATGAGATACGCAACAGGTTTGACTCCATAGATGTGCAGGATAAACTGATCGTCACCACTGAAAAAGATGCAGTACGCCTGGTAAAATACAGGCAGGAACTGCGGGATCTTCCATTCTATGTACTGCCTATTTCCGTCAGGTTCCTTTTCGATACAGAAAATGAGTTTCGCTTATTAATCAGTAATTTCATCAAGAACTTCGGTAAATAAAATTGAATACGATGGGGAGAAAGGAGAATAAAGCAAGAAAGGAAAAGAAAGCTGCGTCAAAGCCATCAGGAAAAACATATACCGGCACATTGGATATCACAAGATCCGGAATGGGTTTTGTGATCGTGGAGAACATGCAGAAAGATATACTGGTTCGGCCATCAGATCAGAACAGGGCATTTCATGGTGATAAAGTGAAAGTGAAGGTCACGCGTGAAAGAGGTACCCGGTCTGAAGGTGAAGTACTGGAAGTGCTGGAAAGAAAACAGACGGAGTTTATTGGCACCATTGAGGTGAACAAGGATTTTGCTTTTTTCATAGCAGACTCAGCCAAAAAGATCCCTGATTTTTATATACCAACCTCAGGTTTCAATCATGCCAAAGACGGCGATCGCGTAGTAGTTAAAATGGTGGGATGGGGTAAGGATGATAAGAACCCCAAAGGCACTGTGATCAGCGTACTGAACAATAAGGATACCAATGATATGGCCATGAAAGAGCTGCTGGTGGAGAATGGGTTCCCGTTGGTGTTCTCAGACGATGCCATGGAACAGGCGCTCAGGCAGCCTGATGTAATTGGAGAAGAAGAAATTAAGGCCCGTAAGGACATGCGTGATATCCTGACATTCACCATTGACCCTGTTGATGCGCGTGATTTTGATGATGCCATCAGTTTCAGGAAACTGAAAACCGGCGTATATGAAATAGGGGTGCATATTGCTGATGTAAGTCATTACCTGGAGGAGGATTCTGTACTCGACCAGGAGGCTTATGAACGGGCAACATCAGTGTATTTGCCAGACAGGGTATTGCCGATGCTGCCGGAGCGTATTTCCAATGAACTCTGTTCCCTCAGGCCGCATGAAGACAAACTTACATTCTCCTGCATATTCCAGATCACTCCTAAAGGGGAAGTAAAAAACTACTGGATCGGCAGAACGGTGATCCACTCCAACCATCGGTTTACTTACGAAGATGTACAGGAGATCATTGAATCCGGGAAAGGACTTTATCACGACGAGATAGTTTTACTGAACGGACTTGCACAGCAGTTCAGGAAACAGCGATTCAGATCCGGGGCCATTAATTTTTCTTCGCAGGAAGTCAGGTTCAAACTGGATGAAGACGGGAAACCGATTGGTATTGTTGTAAAAGAAAGTAAGGAATCCCACCAGTTGATCGAGGAGTTCATGCTTCTCGCAAACCGGACCGTGGCAGAGAATGTTTCAAAATACAAGGTCAATAAGAAAGTAGTGCCCTTCCCATACCGTGTGCATGATCAGCCGGATGAGGAAAAGCTGACTCCTTTTGTGGCTTTTGCCAGAAAATACGGGCATCATTTTGACATCGGCAGTCCTGAAGGTATTGCATCATCATTCAACAACATGCTGGTCAAAGCTCATGGTAAGCCGGAACAGCATGTGCTGGAACAGCTGGGTATAAGAACCATGGCCAAGGCCATATATACCACCGAGAATATTGGTCATTACGGGCTGGCTTTTGAACATTATTGCCATTTCACTTCGCCCATCAGGCGCTATCCTGATATCCTGGTACACCGGATCATGGCACAATGCATTGCCGGGAGTCCGCGGGCCGACAAAAAACTGGAGGAAAAATGCCGGCACAGCAGTGAGCGGGAGAGGGCTGCCATGGAAGCTGAACGTGCTTCCAACAAGTATAAGCAGGTTGAATTCATGAAGCAGTACCTGGGTGAGGAGTTTGACGCCGTTATCAGTGGGGTGGCCAGTTTTGGTTTCTGGGCTGAAACCATTGAACATAAATGCGAAGGTCTTGTTAGTGTGCAGAGCCTGCTGGACTATGACGATTTCAGGCATGTAGACACGGAATATGCCCTTGTAGGAAGAAGAAGCGGCAGGAGTTTCAGGATGGGAGACAAGGTCAGGATCAAGCTTATAGCTGCCAATCAGGCAAAACGCCAGCTTGACTATGAATGGGTTTTGAACGTGGATGATAATGAAGAGGCAGGCGGGAAAGAACGCAAATCAAAGAAATCAAAAGGGAAAAAATAAATCCTTATTTTTCCGTTTTAAGATCCTGACATATAGCGCATGTTTCAATTCGAGGAGTTACAACAGCAATTTGATAAGCATTTTTCCCATAGGCATTTCCCGGCTGCACCTGCAAGTTTGTACGATCCCTGTGAATATTTCCTGGGCCTGGGAGGTAAGCGCATACGACCCGTGCTTTGCCTGATGGGCAATGAATTATTCGACGATATTTTACCTGATGCGTTCCACGTGGCTTCCGCAGTGGAGCTCTTCCATAATTTCACCCTGATACACGACGATATTATGGACAAGGCACCCTTACGCAGGGGTAAGCCAACGGTACACGCCCTGCATGGGGAACCCACAGCATTACTCAGCGGAGACGTGATGCTGGTGGTGGCTTATGAGGAACTCAATAAAGTAGGCAGTTCACACACCAGGGACATCATCAGCATATTCAACAGAACCGCCAAAGAAGTTTGTGAAGGTCAGCAGCTGGATATGGATTTTGAACAGGTAAATACGTTATCCTTAGACCAGTACCTGCATATGATCAGCCTCAAAACATCCGTGTTGCTTGCGGCCAGCCTCCGTATGGGAGCCATTCTGGGCGGGGCAGGTGAGGGCAACCAGGAACTGTTATACGAATTCGGCCGGAAACTTGGGATAGCTTTCCAGATACAGGACGATTATCTCGATGCTTTTGGAGATCCGGAAAAATTCGGCAAGCAGGTTGGAGGCGATATTATTGCCAATAAAAAAACATTCCTGATGATCCATGCCCTTGAAGCAGCATCTGAATCAAGACGCCATGAGCTCAGGCAATTGATGGCAGAAAATCCGGCTGACAAAGTGGAGAAAGTGCTTGCCATCTTCAGGGAATGTGGTATTGAAGAATGGGCCAGGTCGCTGAAAGACCAGTATCTGAAAGAGGCTTTTGAACACCTGGAAGATATCGCCGTCTGGAGTGAAAGGAAAGAACCACTGAAAAGACTGGCACAGTATCTTGTACAAAGGGATAAATAATCCATCATCACACCATGCAAAAAACATCTAATTCTGTTTTCAGGAAAAAATCATTAACGGCCATTATTGAAGATGCGGAAAAAGGACTCGGCGAAGACCTGCATGGCCATTCGATGAAAAAAGTACTGGGGGTAAAGGATCTCACTTTCATGGGAGTGGCTGCGGTGATCGGTGCCGGTATAT